>JAICPS010000256.1 GCA_025929715.1 Anaerolineae bacterium
AGAATACGTCGCTGCCGCTCAACGCGGTTGCCAGGGCGTCCACCGCGCGACAATCCGTGGTTCTCACCTTCGAAGACGGCCATTTCGACCTCTTTACCCATCCAGCGCAAGGCAGCAAATAGCTGCTCCGCCTGCTCCAACGGACAACGGTGGTCCGCATCGCTATGTATGATGAGCAAAGGCGTATTGACATTGGCGGCGTAGGCTAACGGGGACTGGCGCCAGACGGCCCCTAAGTCACGCCAGGGATTCGCGCCCGTTTCTCCCTCTGTACATTCAGGTCCGATATCTGAAGTTCCGAAAAAACTGATTTGATTGACGATCGAACGCTGGGTCACGGCGGCCGCGAAGCGGTCCGTGTGACCCACAATCCAGTTGGTCATGAATCCGCCACAGCTGCCGCCGGTGACGCCAAGACGCTCTGCGTCTACGTACGGACGACCGACCAATTCGTCTACCCCAAGCATGATCTCCTCGTAATCACGTCCGCCCTGGTCGCCTTCGCTTGCGCGGGTCCAGGCCTGACCGTACCCTGCCGTTGTGCCACGCTGATTGAAATAGGCCACGACGTAACCCGCGTTCGCCAGACACTGGAACTCATGATTGAAGTCCCACGAGAACATGGAGCAGTGGACGTAGACGATCGTGGGATAGCGACGTCCATGCTGCATTTGTGGTGGCGTCATAATCCATGCGTGTACCCGGTCGCCGTCCAGGCCTTCATACCAGTATGCCTGTGGGCTGGCCAAAAGGTGGTCGCGCAGCCAAGGGTTCAAGTCTGTCAGCTTGTCTCCTTGGCCACCGCGCAATAGATACAGGTCACCAGGATTGGTGGGATCGGCCTGGCCGTATGCAACAACATCTCCCTTAGCGGGACTGTACTCGAACGTCACGCTCTCTCCGGATACGAGGCGTTCAAGCTGGCCCTCGACGTTAACGCGCAGCAGATTCGTTGCGCCTTGTTCCGTGAGCAAAAAGTAGATCCACGGATCGTCGGCTGCCCAGCGTACGGTAACGTTGGCCAAGCCCTTCCGCTGGTCGGCAATGGCATAATTGCCGACTTCGTCGTCGATTTCTGGCGCCAGCTTGCGGACTTTCCCCGCGACGACGTCCGCTAGATAAGGTTGCATAAAAACGCGACGGTTGGTGGGGGCCGCGTGTGTGTGTCCGGCAAAGGCAATGAAACGATCGCCGGCGCCCCAAGCCGGACTGCGACACGCTCCGACCCAATCGGGAAGCAGGCGACGCGGTGCGCCGCCGGGTGCGTCGCAGATAAAGAGCTGGCCTTGACCCAGTTCCTCGTTCTGTTCGCGGGCCAATCCAATAAACGCGAGGCGGTCGCCTGTCTGACTCCAGCGCGGTTCCATGTAGTCGCACTCGCTGCTGGTCAATTGGGCGACATCGCCACTCTGCAGGTCGAGCGTCCAGATCTGTAAAAAACGATCGTGAACCCAGCCCACCCCATCCTGTTTATAGCGCAGGCGACGCACGACCTTGATCGTCGGCGCGGGCAGGCCTGGCGCGGCGCCACGATCATCAGCATGGCGCTGGAGCGTCCAGCGCACGCCTGCCAGGCGCTTCGCGTCTGGGGACCAGTCGAGGCCGGAGAAAGCTTCACCATCTAGTGGATAACTTATCGTTTCATCGGTGGCCAACGAATAGACGCGCACGGCATTACCATGGGAATCGTTCCAATTAAAAGCCAATTGCGTGCCGTCGCGGCTCCAGGCAAGGCTGGAAGCGAGTCCGTTGCCTTCCGTCAGGCGTATTACCCTATCCGCATCGATGTCGCGTAGGTACAGATCGCTAGTATAGCCGTTGTTAACGGCGTCGGGCCGGCGCACAGTGTAAGCGAGATGTGTGGCGCTCGAGGCCAGGGCAAGCTCGTCCAGCCAGCGGAACTTAAGTAAGTCCTCGGGTATCAGACCGCGTTTCGTGTCGTCCTGCACGCTCAGACTCGCCATCCTATTTCCGAGTGATTAGATCGTTTACGGTTTCTTCCACAACACCGTAGAAACAGCACCATTGCCCTTCCAAGACCGACGGTTTTGCGCGGAGCCCAAAGACGACCCCCTCTTGCGGCGCGCGTACTTCGCCAATAACGTCTCCGAAGAGGTCGTAGATCTGTCCTAACATAGTTCCATTTTCGATGGGCGTTTCGAAAGGCAGGTCGGGATTGCCGACGAATATGCCGGTCGCTGGAGCGAGCAGAGCAATCTGGTAGCCCATACGCCAGGACCCGGCATACTGCGCCTGACCTTCGATCATGCCATAGTGACGCATCACGTTGAGGAAACCGGCACACAGGTCTCTGGCAACCTCATGAAAGTCACTGGTCAGCGTTCGGCAGTTGCCGCCCAGTTCCACAGTGATGCCCGCCTTTCCGAGCGCTCCGATCTGTGAGCTGGGATTGCCGCCGCCGGTGCCGCTGCGAAAGACCAGCGTCCAATTCGGCCCCATTGCCGCCGCTAACTCCAGGCTGGGTGGGTTATCTGAAGCAAAGATCATGTGTGCCAGGTACGAATGGTCGCCGCCAGAGTGGATGGCGATCTGCAGGTCGCAGTTGTCCTTCATGGCCTGCCAATGGGCGTGCGCCACCCGTTCTGTGGGGTACCCGTCGGCCTTGCCCGGATACAGCCGGTTCATATCGTGCGAAAAAGTGTCGAGAGGATCGCCACGCGTGCCGGCAGTGAAGGCTTCGACGTTCAGCACCGGCACCGCGACTACAGTCCCGCGCATCTTCTGCGGATCCAGTTGCTGTAAGGTGAGGAAAATGGAAAAGGGCCCTTCTGGTTCGTCGCCATGCGTCGCGCCGTTGAGCCACAACACCGGTCCGTCCTGTGCACCCCGACAGACGATAATCGGAATCTGGCGCTCGCGCCCATACATATCTGCACCGATAGGAATACCGCCGCGTCTGACCTCGCCGGGCATTACGGAAATGGCGCCAATCTCTAATGTCTGAGTCATCCATGCTCTCCTTCTTGGCTCCGTGATTACAGTGGGAAGGGAACGTTCAGCTCGTCGGCGCGGCTGCGTAGTCCTTCGACTGTTTCGCGCGAGACGGGAATGCCGTATCGCCGGCGTTTCTGCATGCGTTCAAACTCAACCTCTCCGGGCAAGCGTACAGGATACCGGGGATCGATAGGCGTAGTTGATTTCACCTCCTCAATGAATGTTTCTAGCCGCTCTTCGAACTGCCGGCGCGAAAGAAAGGCGTCCGGTCTGATGGCCAGCATGATATGTCCGACGTCATAGTTTTGATCATCCTGAAAAACAGCGCCTGCGAAAAGGGCGCCGGTCATAACGCCGCTCAGTACGTCGGTTACGAGGCTCAGGCCATATCCCTTATACTCGCCAATTGGGAGCAGCGGGCCGTCCATGGATTTTGCCGGATCCGATGTCGTGTGCCCGTCAGGCGTGAGCGCCCAGTTTTCTGGCATCGTCCGCCCTTCGTTCATATACCAGCGCATCATACCTTTGCCCGACATGGTCAGCGCCATGTCCAAGAGGATAGGCGCTGCATCGCGTCGCGGAATGGCAATTCCCCAGGGATTGGTGCCGAGCACGACCTGGGCCGAACCCCACGGCGCCATTTCGGCCTTGGCATTAGTGAACGACCAGCCGATCAAGCCCGCTTTCGCCGCCTGCCAGGCATGGTAACCGGCGATGCCAAAGTGGTTGCTATTACGCACTCCGACGAGGGCTACGCCGCTTTGCTGCGCCTTCTCAATAGCCCGCTGCATGGCGCGGTGCGCGGCAACATAGCCAAAGCCTTTGGCTGCGTCTAGCAACGAATAAGAAGGGCCGTCAGTCAGCCAGACCATTTGCGCCTGGGGGACAATGCCGCCGTTACGTACTCGCCGGTGGTAACGGAATAACTTTTCTAGACCCTGCCCCTGTCCCGGGTGCCACCATAGGGAAGCGGTCATCAGACCATCGGCAATAATTGTCGCTTCTTCTTCGTTGGCGGCTAAGGCTCGCAGGAAATCGGCAGCAAACTGTCGCAGGATCTCTTCCTCGTAGTAGTTGACCAGTTGTTTATTGCCAATTTCGTATGCCATTTGTCTTTCTTCTGCGCTCTTACGATGTGGGATAGGTCCAGCTCGTGGCATGCGGCTGGATCAATTCCACGGTAAAGCCCACGCCGTCGTCGGGGTAGACAAAGGCCTCGTAGCCATCGTTCGCGTCAAAGATCTTGTCACTGTACACCGGGACGCCTATCCGGCGCAGATGCTCCACGTCTTTCTCAATTGTCGTGGTCTGTAATGCGATGTGTTCGAGAAGCTGCCTATTCTCGCGGTGAAACTGGTATACCCGTGACTCCGGATTCCAATTTTGGACCAGGTGTAACCAGCACTCATTGCCCAGCAAGATACGTGCGTCGTATTGCATCCCCTTGCCCTGGTCGTCCCGAAAATCGCGACAGCCCAGAGCAAAGGGGCGCTCGAACCTCTCGCAGGCTGCCTGCAGGTCGGTTACCACGACGCCGATGTGCTGCAGGCCAGCGATTCCCATTTTCTTGCTGACCGGCTGACCGCGCGCGTCATCCGGATAGCTCCAGCTGTGATCATGTGGCTGGATCAGTTCTACGGTGAAGCCGATTGCGTCGTCGGGATAGACGAAGGCCTCGTACCCATCGGCGGCATCAAAGATTTTATCCTGAAAGATCGGTACGCCGGCGTGGCGCAAGCGTTGTACGTCAGCCTCGACGTCATCTGTTTGCAGAGCGATGTGCTCCAGCTTCTCGCCGTGTTCTTGCCAGAAACGATTGACGCGTGATTCGGGATTCCAGTTCTGTACAATATGCAGCCAGCAGTCATTACCTAACGGTATGCGCGCGTCGTACTGCATCCCCTTGCCTTGATCGTCGCGGAAATCCCGAGCCCTCAGGCCAAAAATGCGTTCGAATTTAGCAACGGCCACGTCGATATCCCCGACGACGATGCCAAAGTGCTGTAAGCGAACAATCGCCATTTATCTCATATCTCCTTGGAAGGCACGCGTCACGTAGCGCCTAAGACGTCAAGAAAACACACGAATCGTCGATTGTCGACAATAAGTCTTAGCATTCTCTCCTCTTCCCACCGCTCACATGAATGGTTCGGCAATCGGGTTTAAGACGGATTCGTTGATGACGAACTCTGTTGGGCTGGTCACGAGATAGCCGACGTAACGCGCAACTTCATCGGGATCCATCGTTTCACGACGTGGTTTCACGCCAATCGGTGCGCCACGCCAGCCGGTGTCCATTCCGCCGGGGTAGAGCACCGTCGCGCGCACGTTATACGCTTTGCCTGAGGCAGCGATGGCATAGGTCAGTCCTGTAAGCCCAAACTTGGCGCTCGCGTACGCCGGACTACTACTGCCGCGCACACCGTTTGTGCCAGAGATATTGATAACGTATCCGGCGTCGCCTGCAGTCAAGGCGGGCCACAAGGCGCGCGTCATGTAAAAGGCGCCTGATAGATTAGTGCCAATAACCGCATCCCAATCGTGAAATTCAGTTTCCGGAACGCTGCGGGGCGCCGGAATGCCGGCATTGTTAACGAGAACGTCTACGCGCCCCCATTCGTCGACGATTTCCTGGGCTGCTCGCCGCACTTGGTCGCGATCGGCAACGTTGCAAGAAACGGCCAGGATGCGAGTGCCCATCTCTCTTAGCGAAGCCGCGGTACTGTTCAGTGGCCCCTCGCGGCGTGCAATCAGCACGACATCGCCGCCAAGCATTGCGAGATGGCGCGCAATTGACTGGCCCAGGCCATGGCTCGCGCCGGTGACCACGGCGATACGCTCGCTTAATGGTTTCTGTAACGGCGACTGCAAAACGATCCTCCTTTATCCCGGCGGCTGTGTCAGATTGAGGTGGGGATGCCCACCGGATAAAATGTGCCGCAATTCTGCAAGGGCTTCTCCCAGCTCCAGAAGGCGGTTCGTACCTGTGCCTCCGCCAATGTGTGGTGTAAGCAAAACGTTGTCGAGCTGGCATAACGGGCTAGCGGCGGGCAGTGGCTCGTAGGTATATACGTCGAGCCCGGCGCCGGCAATCTGGCCTGTGCGAAGGGCAGCGATTAATGCCTCTTCGTCTACGACACCACCGCGGCAGATGTTCACCAGAAAAGCAGTTTGCTTCATCTGCCCTAGTTCCGGATGGCCGATCATGCCTTCGGTCTCGGATGTGTGTGGCACAGCCAGGCACACATAGTCGCTTTCCTGCAATAATGTGGATAGATCGCAGTAGCGGGCGGAAAAAAGGCGCTCAAGCTCGCCAGAGAGCGGGTTACGCTTGTAGTACATATTTTGCATACCCATAACGTGAGCGCGACGCGCTAACTCACAACCAATCTCGCCCATACCTACGATACCTAACGTTTTCTCGCGCACCTCGTGTACGCGCATGTTATGCATCCAGTGAAAGGCCATCTTCCTCTGTGCCGTCTTTTCCGGCTGCAGGCCGCGCCACCGATAACCGCCAGAGGCAACACTGTCGTGAGAAATCAGCAAATCTTTGCTTAGAGCCAGGATCAGGGTCAGAGCCAGTTCCGCGACGCAGTTGGGGCCCTTACGCGGTGCTGCGGCAAACGTTAGGCCGCGACTGCGCACGGTCGCGACATCAATGTTCTCATAGTTGCGCCCTACTTTCAGAACCGCCTGAATAGACGGCAGCGCCTC
>JAICPS010000048.1 GCA_025929715.1 Anaerolineae bacterium
GACCCGGCGCAGTACGGGCTGTCGCTGACGCTGGGCGGCGGCGAAGTGACCCCGCTGGAGCTGACCACGGCTTACGCCGCCTTTGCCAACGGCGGCGGCTATGTGCCGCCCGCGGCCATCTTGCGCGTGGAACGGGGCAACGGCGAAGTACTCTTTGAGTACGCGCCGCCCGCGCCCGCCCCGGCCGTCGACCCGCGCGTGGCATTTCTGATCAGTAATATTCTGGACGACGACGCGGCGCGCGCGGCGGCGATGGGCCAGGACAACCCGCTGGCGCTGCCCTTCCCCGCCGCGGCCAAGACAGGCACGACCAATGATTTTCGCGATAACTGGACGGTGGGTTACACGCCGAGCCTGGTGGTGGGTGTGTGGACGGGCAACACGGACAACAGCGAGATGATCGACGTCAGCGGGCTTACCGGGGCTGCGCCGCTATGGTCGGACTACATGCAGTCTGTGTATGCCTCGGAAGCGCTGCGCGCGGTGCTGGGGAACGAGCGGGGCAATGAATTCGTCGCACCGCCGGGCGTGGAGCGACGCGGCTTGTGCAACCTGGCGTCGGTGACCGAGGGCGCCACGGATTGCAGCCCGGCGCAGGAGGAGTGGTTCCTGCAAGACGCCGCGCCGCAGACGGCGGAGCCGGATCCGGCGACTCCCGCGCCGGCCGAGCCGGTGGTGACGTGGGAGCAGATTGATCCGGCTGTATGGCGGGTGCTCGCGGTACCGCTGGAAGGATCGGAGGGAGAGCTAGAGATAGAGTTTGAGGATTCAGATTTGAATTTGCCGCCGCCCAGAGCGTGCGCCATCGCAGCGGGCACCTTGCTGGAGCAGGCGCCGCCGGAGGCGCAGCCGGGCGTCTATCTGGCGCCGCCGCGCAATGAGGAGAGCATGGAAGGCGCGTATCGTTGGGCGGCGGACCACGGCCTGGCGATATTGCCGCGGCTGACATGCAGCGAGGAGCTGCTCGCCGCTCAGGGCCGCGGCAGTGAGCTGGCGGTGTGGGACATTCGCAGCCCGCGGCCCGGCGACACGGTCAGCGGCATGCTGCCCATCGTGGGCACGGCCGATTTTGACCCGCAGCACGTGCAGTTTTACAAGGTAGAAATCGGCGAAGGCGAGAATCCGCAGCAGTGGGTGACCATCGGGGAAACGCACAACACGCCGGTGGTGGGCGACCAGCTAGAAACGCTGGTCGCGGCAGCGTTCGAGCCAGGTACGTACTCGCTGCGGCTGGTGGTGGTGCAGTGGGATGGGAACTATGTGGGGGAGCCGGATTTGGTGACGTTTACGATAGAGTGACTATGTACAGCGATTTGGTCAATCGCTGCAGGTCTGGCCGTGAAGCGTTTCATTTATGTGTGGGCGCCATGCATGATCGGCATCGTGGTTCTTGTCTCTTGCACGCTGGCGGCGCCAGATGAGGTGGAGGAGCTTGGTGACGGATCGCCAGAACCGGGCGTAGATGAGGATATACTACGGAAGTACGCGACGTGGACCTGGCGATGCCGGTAAGTGAAATCCTGCGCGCCGATTTCCAGGCCACCCGCCCGTTTCTGCTGGCGATTTTGGAGCGGGAGACGGGGTTGTGTTGTTTCTGGGGCAAGTGCTGAACCTTTCGACGTAGCGTGTGGGTTGTGGAGTGTAGTTGGGGCGGTCGCCCGTCCGGCTGGCAGAGGTTTGGTTGTGAGAGTCGGGAATGTTCCTATTGCGCAAGTTTTATTGCTGACGACGCTGTTGCTGGCAGGGCTGCTGGTGATCGCGGTGCTGGTTATCATCATGTTGCGCCGGGAGAGGACGGATCCGAGTGCCTGAAAGGCGGAGAGAGATTCTTCACTAATCCACCAACCCCACCTCCGCCTCACTCAACCGCTCCTGCACCAGGGCCAGCAGCCGGGGGCGCATTTCGGCGCCGTAGCCGAAGCGGGCTTTGGTGTGCAGCGTTAGTTCCGTGTTTTCGCCGATGGCGCCCGATTCACTGAGGATCTGCCACGGTTCCAGGAGGTTGGGCAAGATGATGACTGCCTCTTCGCCTAGATTTTCCAAAATCTCCAGCGTGCGGGCCAGGTCGTCGGCGGGCACCTTCAACTTGATCGATAGCGCCGTGAAGCGGCCACGGCTGAAGTTGCGCACCAGGCGAATGTCGCCGTTGGGCACCACGTAAAGCTCCCCCGTCGGCGCGCGCAACAGCGTCATGCGCAGCGTCACGCGCTCGATCACCCCTTCCACGCCCATCATCTCCACCTTCTCGCCCACGTCGAACGTATCTTCAAAGATGAAGCTGATGCCCGCCAGGAAGTCATTGACGAGCGGGCGCGCGCCGAGGCCGAAAGCGGCGCTAAAGAGACCCACAACCCAGATCAGCGTCTCGTTGTCTACAAAGAGGCTAATGCTGATCAAGATGGCCATGACGAACGCCAGAAAAGAGATGGCGCTGGCAAAGAGATCTTGCAGCGTGCGCAGCCGTTCCTCGCGCAGGCGGCGCTGGCGACGCGAAAAGCGGTTCAGGCGCACCATGCGCGCCGCAATGCGCGAGCCCAGGCGATGTACGACGTAGGCCAGCACGAACGCAATCGTGATATAGACAATATCGCGCAGCCACTTTTGCTCGACCCAGTAGGTAATGAGATCGGACATGGGGGGTGATGGTAGTGGGAAATTGGGGGAATGACAAGGAGAGTGGAGGTCTGGAGATTCGAGATTAGAGATTGGAGATTACGGCGCGGTGACTTGAATCTGCTCCGTGCTCAATCGCACGCGGACGTTGTCCGGGGCGATAATGGTTGGGGCGACGCTGATGGTCTCGCCGGAATCCAGATCCGAGAGTTCCGAGGCGTTGATGACAACGCGTAGGAGGCGCGGCTCGGCCTCTATCTCTTCCAGCAGCGGCACGGGCCCGCTGAGCAAGAGGTCTACCGTTTGCGGGCTTATTTCCACGGAAAGACCGGCTGCGCCGTCTATCTCCACCTGCCGCGTCACGACCCGATTGTCCGTGCGCTCGTCAACTTCCACGGTCACCAGGGCGGTGCGCACGGTTTCACCCTGCTCATCTACGGCCTCTACGCCGGGCGGCAGATTCAAGGGGACCTGGATGGTGATGTCTTCGACGGCCTGGCTGAGGTCCACCGGCAGCGTGGGGATCACGTTGCCCACCTCGGCCAACTGCGCCTCGTTGCCCAGCAGTGTGACGACCGCGGGCGCAGCGAGCAGACTGGACAGCCGGTAGCCTTCGGGCACCGCGCCGTCGGTTACCACGCGCACGGCCACGTCGCGCGCGTTGGCGCGCTGGACCACGGTAAACCCTAGCTGAACCTGCTCGGGCTGCGCTTCCACATCTCTGACCACTTCGCCATCCCTATCGACAAGCAATACCGGCTGCAATCGCCGTACTGTGCCTGCCGCTTCGATATCCGGCACGTCGACGACGGCGTGGTCGATCATTTCCACGAGGGCTGCGGCGCCGGACACGACGACCTCGGTCGGCGTGACGATGGGCGTGTCGCGCAGCTCGAGGGCCGGAGACGGGAGCTGTGGGCCAGTCGCTTCTATCTGCACCTCCACGGTGCGCGTCACCACTTCAGCAAGCTGGATGTCGGCGTTGGCCGGATTGACCGAGACGATTTGCACGGGCCGGGCGCTGGATTCGATGGAGACGGGAACACGGTGCAGGCCCGGCGCCAGGCCCTCCAGGGAGATTTGCGCCTGGAAACTGCCCGTGCCCAGCGAATCGATGGTAGCGTTGGGCGCTTTGACCACGGCCGACACGCGTTCCGAGGGCTCCGTCCTCAGCACCGTATTCGAGGGCATACCTACGATCTGCAAGGGAATATCTTCCACGCGCACCTCGCGAATGGGGTTCGTTTCCTGGATGACAAAGGCCCAGGTAGCCAGCGCCAGCAACGTGGCGACCACCATCAGGGTCAGGGTAGGCAGCAAATCCTCGCGGCTGGGCAGGTGCAGCCCACCTCGCACCCACTGCGTGAACTGGGTCCAGATCTGGCGCGACACGTTGCTCTCACCGGCCTGCTCGCCACGCTGGTAAAAATTGTGCATCTGCTCGCGAAGGGTGGTCTTGTCCACGTCCGATTGCAGCCGCCCATTGCGCGCCACGGAGATGCCGCCTGTCTCTTCGCTGACGACGACGACAAGGGCGTCGCTGGTCTCGGTGAGCCCCACGGCGGCACGATGGCGGGTGCCTAACCGCCGCTGGTTAGAATAGAGCTGCCGGTTGGAAACGGGCAGCACGCAGCCGGCGGCCACAATGCGGTCGCCACGGATCATCACCGCCCCGTCGTGCAGCGGCGTGCCGTCGTAAAAGATCGTTTGCAGCAGCTCCGTACTCACGTTGCTGCCAACGGGCACACCGGTCTGCATGATTTCGGTCAGATCGTCAGAACCCTCGAGCACAATCAGGCCGCCAATGCCGCGCCCCGACAGATTCTCCGCGGTGTTCGATATGGGTCTCAACGCCGTCTCTGTCGCCTGGCGCCGCAGGCCGAAGCGGCCTACGCGGCGGCCCAGCTCCTCTAACAGTTGGCGCAGCTCCGGCTGGAAAATGATGGGCGTGGCGATCAGCGTAGCAATGAGCAGCAGCTCGAGAATGTAATCAAACGTCGGCAGAGGCAGGAAGACAGTGACCATGAAGAAGATGGCCAGCAGGACAAGCGCCCCTCGAAAGAGGACGGTAGCGCGACTGCGCCGTAGCAGGTTCAGCGTCAGGAAGAAGACCAGCGCCACCAGCACAATATCCAGAATCTGGATTGCGTTGACGTTGGCGAGGCTGAAAAAAAAGTCCGAAAAAACTGATTCGGCAGTTCCCATTATGGAACGAGCGGTCTGGGCTCGACGCTGGACGGCACGTCGAGATACTCCAACGTACGCGTGCGGATCTCGTCGACCAGTTCCTCGGCATTGGCTCCGTTCAGCGGCATCTGTCCGCCGGCTAGGGTGTTGCGACCGCCGGCTGAGCCCGCTTCGCCTATAATTTTTGTCGCCAGCTCCTCGGCATCGGCGTCGGCGTCTTCGGAATGCGCGCGTACCGACAGGTTTAGCTGATCTTCATAGGCGCCCACGCAGACCACCCATCGTATCCCTTCCAGGCGCAGCAGCAGGTCGGCGATCTCCGCCGTGAGGTCGGGGTAGTCCGACTGGCCCAGATAGGAGACCACCACGCCGTCGTAGACGCGCGCGGTCTGCATCGCCTTCGTCAAACTCGTAAAGTAGGCGGCGGGCACCTGCGCATTTTCAATCGTCACGAGAGCATCCACGTCCACAAACTCCAGCAGGTAGAAGTAGGCGGCGATGTCGGCGGCGCTGGTATCGCGGCTCAGCCCCCGGGTGTCCGTCTTGATGCCGTAGAAGAGCGCGGTGGCCACGCGTCTGCTCGGCTTCAACTCGGCGGCCTGCAAATATTGGGTCATCATCGTCGACGAGGCGCCGAGCCAGGGCCGAACGTCCCGGAAGCGGCCTGCGCCGTCCTCTCTGTCGGTGTGATGGTCGACGACCACGTCGGCGTCGTAGCCTTGTGGCAGGGGACTATTGCCCGCGCCGGGCTGGGTGTCGACGAGGGCTACCGCCTGGTGCGGCGTATGTTCCGGCGTGACGTCGTCGGGCAGCTTTTCCATCTGCGGCTGCAGGAAATTGACGAGCGCACGGTTCTCGGCGCGGCCGATCACGCCGCGATAGGCAATGCGCCCTTCCATCTGCAGACGTTCTTCAAGCAGATAGCGAAGGGCCTCGCCGCTGGCGACAGCATCGGGATCGGGATCATCGTGGAGCAAGATCAGGATCTCCAGATAGCCTTCGAGACAGTCGGTTAACATCTGCCAGCGTTTTTGCACGACTTACTACTCCCAGGGGCACTACAATTGCGCCATTTTACGCCGTAACAGGATCAGCGCCAAGAGGAAAAAGAAAAGTCCCCAGCCGAACAGCCCTAAAAGGAGTACCAGAGACTCTCTCGTAAACGCGCCGCGAAGCATCACGTCCTGCAATAGCTGGGTGCCATAGGTTGCAGGCAGGGCCCACGATACGACGCGCACGTATGGTTGCAGGAGGTCCAGGCCCAGGAAGAATCCGCCAAAGAAGATGCTGGCTAACAGCACAATCATGGCATATTGAACGGCCTGGGTCGTTGTTTGCGAGAGCAGCGAAATGACAAATCCCGCACCAAGAGCAGCAAAAACCAGCGCAATGACCGTCAGCACGTACACGCTCCATTCGCCCAGCATCGGCACCTGCAGACCAAACAGGCTGAGCGCCGTGAGGATCGCAAGTAGCAGGCCTGTCAGAATGAAGTAGCTGATGTACTTGCCGAGTAGCCCTTCAAACGGCGCCAGGGGAGAAACCCGAAACAGCTCGATGGCGCCGCTGAGCTCCTCGCGAACAATGGAGAGGGCGGCAAAGGTGAGCGCCATGTGCTGCGCGAGGAGGGCGATGGCCGCAGGCACGTAGAAGTCGGCGAAATCGAGCTGTCCGGACGACGTTGCGCGCACTTCGGCATCAAATGGGCTGGCCAATACGGACGGCTCGATGCTCCGGAACTCGCTCAGCGCCTCTTCCAACTCGGCGGCATCCTCTTCAATCGTCGCCACGCGCTCAATTTCCTCGCTGTAATCGCCGTCTTCGCTCTCGGCTATCGTGTCGAGCGCTGCCGCCTGATCCCGCAGCGAGGCCAGTTGCTGCGCCAGATCGGCGTTGCCTTCTTGTGGATTGCCGCTGTTCCCGCCGAAGCTGCTCACCAGCCTCGTGCTCGTGCCGAGCGCCAGAGTTAGCGTGTCCAGGTTTTGGACGAGCGCATTTTGTTCGAGCATGGCGTTGGCGCGATCCCCCTGCTCCAGCGCCTGGCGCATCTTGCCGGCCGCCTGCCGCGTGGCGCTCACCGATTCCTGCACAGATGCGGTATCTTCCTGGGTACTGGCTGCGACGTCCGTCAGCACGCGGCGATTGATCTCGTCGGCGAAGATGCGCGCGAAGGCATCGACGTACTCGACCTCGTATGGATCAATCCTGTCGTGATAAATCAGGAATACAGGGTGCTCGCTATTGCGGACCTTCTCCACGGGATCGGTGGGCAGCTCGATGACCAGATCTACGTTCTCATCCTGGAGCATATCCAGGGCTTCTCTTCTATCGGTGACCGTGCCCACATTTTCCAACAAGGGACCCATCTGGTTGGCATATTGGTCGACGAAGGGACGAAATTCACTGTCCTCGCCGGCAACGAACAGCGTGCGCAGCGATTGCGCGGTCGAGCGGTAGCCAATTCCAAAGAGCAGCAGAATCAAGAACGGCCCCAGCACCAACGTGAGGATCAGTCGCGGCTGGCGCACCACGGCGAATATTTCTTTGCGCAAAAAAGCAGAAACGCGAATGAAAAAGCGCAGGATGTTACCAAATATACGTCTCACCGGCTCTCTCCTTCAGAAGGTTTGTCCTTGACGAGCTCGACAAAGACGTCGTCAAACGGAGGCTGGAATTCCTCAACGGTCTCCACGTCGATGCCGCGTTCCTCGCACCAGGCAGCCAGGGCCATCACTGCCGGGCCGGCATCGTCCACTATCAGTCGCATATGCTTCTCGTTGACGGGTTGCGACCCGCGCCGCACGTATTCGAGCTGGGCGAGCGCCTGGCGGTTCTGGTATGTGATGCGCTCCGTGGCTACCAAGTCCACAATGTCGCCCCCATAAGCACGATAGCGCAGGCCGTCCGGCGTATCGACCATCAGCAGCCGGCCCTCATGCAAGACGCCCACGAGGTCGCAATAATTGGCCTCGCTGACGTACTGGGTGGTGACGAAGAGCGTTTTTCCTTCCTCGCGCAGCGCCCTGAAGTGGTCCCAAAATTTGCGGCGCAGCACGGGGTCGACGCCTGCGGTCGGTTCGTCAAGAAACAGCAGGTCGGGCTCATGTACAAGCGTGGCTGCGAGGCTGAGACGGCGCTGCATACCGCCGCTGATGTCGCGCGCCAGCTTGCCACGATCATCGCTCAGCTCCACGAAGTCCAGAATTTCGTTCATGCGCTTCCCGCGCCGCAAGGGCATCCCGTAGAGCGACGCGGCAAAGTTGAGGTTTTCCCACACCGTCAGCTCAGGATAGAGCGTGAATAGCTGCGGCAGGTAGCCGAGGCGCGCGCGCATTTCCTGGTTAAATTGGGCCGGATTCTGCCCCAAAACGGTTACGGAGCCAGAAGTCGGCCTGTGTATGCCGGTCAGCATGCGAATTGTGGTCGTTTTTCCCGCTCCGCTGGGGCCAATGAAACCAAAGATACTGGCGCTGGGAACGGTCATCGTCAGGTCCTCGACGGCTGTTTGCTCGCCATAAGTGCGTGTCAGGTTCTTGGCGGCGATGGCGGCATTGTTATCGTCGAATGGTGCCGTCTCGTCGGGAATAACGCGCGGCAATGACGGCGAAGTGTCTATTGTGGCTGGGTTCATATGTTTCCTCCTTCGTGACTTCTATTCATCCTAACAATAATCAGTGAAAGAAGCACTTCTTACCATAGGGGATAACCCTACCTTGCGCGCTGTTTGCACTGTATTTCGCGTAACAGGCACACATTTTTCTCATTGACGCGGGCAACAGACCGATTACGATTAAAACATGCCGCGTCAGAAATCTGTCCAGTCTGCACGAGAAAAGGGCCGCTCAAGGGCAATTGGCTGCGCCGGGGCGCTAGTGCGGGGGTGCTGTCGTCTGCTGGTATTGTCACTCCAACTGGGCCTGATTGTGGGGCTGCTGGCGCTCGTGGGGGCGGGCGTTGGTTACGCCTATCTCAACAACCAGCTTGCGGACGCCATCGACCGTGTGGTCAGCTACCAGGGCAGCGGGCCAGGGGGCACGCCGCGCTTTTTCGACCGCAACGGACAACTGCTTTTCGAGCTGCATACGGCCGAGAGGCGTCGCTGGTTGGATTACGAGGAGATCCCGCGCGCCGTGATCGACGCGACCATCGCCGTAGAAGACGACACTTTCTGGCAGAATCCCGGCTTCGACGCTCCGGCAATCGTCGCGGCCCTGATCCGCAACCTGCGCAACGGGGGCGGGCGTCCCGTGGGCGCCAGCACCATTACCCAGCAGCTCGTGCGCCACGTGGCCTTCAGCTACGAGGAGCGCGTGAACACCAGCTACGAGCGCAAGCTGCGCGAGATATTTCTGGCCTTCATTCTCACCCAGCAGCGCAGCAAGCGCGACATCCTCACGATGTACCTGAACGAGATCTATTACGGCAACCTGGCTTATGGCATCGAAGCCGCGGCGCGCACCTAGTTCGGCAAAGCCGCCGCCGATCTGACCCTTGGCGAAGCGACCTTTCTCGCCGGCCTGCCGCAGTGGCCTGTGCAGTTGGACCCCTACAGCAACTTTGAGGCGGCTAAAGCGCGGCAGGCGTTCGTCTTGGAGCTGATGGTAGAGGAGGGGATGGCGACGGACATCGACGCGCGGGTGGCGCGCGGCGCGCCGTTACGCCTGCAGCCGCTGCTGCCGGCAGCCAACGGCGGCGCCGACGGCGCCTTGCGCGCGCCTCACTTCGTGCTGTACGTGCAGCGCCTACTGGAAGAGCGCTACGGAGCGGACGCGCTCTTGCGCGGCGGCTGGCAGATCACTACCAGCCTGGATCTCAACATCCAGACGCTGGCGGAGACGGCGCTGCGCGACCAGGTGGCCGCGCGCACCGCGATACACGACGTCAACAACGGCGCAGCGATCGTGATCAAACCGGCCAACGGTGAAATCCTGGCGATGGTTGGCAGCGTCGACTACTTTGACGAGGCTATTGATGGACAGGTGAACGTGGCCCTACAGCCGCGCCAGCCGGGAAGCAGCATCAAGCCCATCACCTATGCGGCGGCCATGGAACGGGGCTGGACGACAGGCGACGTGCTTTGGGACGTGCCCATCACGCTGGACATGGGTAACGGCGTTTTATTTGAGCCCACGAACTACAGCGGGCGCTTCCAGGGACCGCTGCTGCTGCGCGATGCGCTAGCCAACAGCTACAACATTCCGCCCATCCAGCTCATCCGCGACATCGGAGTGGGAACCATGATCGCCACGGCGCGCAAGATGGGCGTGGAGTCGCTGGACGAGCCGCCCGACTATTACGGCCTGACCCTGACGCTGGGTGGCGGAGAGGTGACGCTGCTGGAGCTGAGCCACGCCTTCGCCACGCTGGCGAACATGGGCCAGCGGCCGCGATTGACCGGCGTGCTCAAAATCGTGGACGGACACGGGCGCACGGTGTACGACGTGCAGGCGGACCGCGTGCCGGCGGCGAACGCGCTGGACGCGCGCATCGCCTATATCATCACCGACATTCTGGACGACGACCAGGCGCGAGCGCCGGCGATGGGGCTGAACAACGCGCTGAACACGCCCTTCCCCGCCGCGGTAAAGACGGGCACGACGAACGACTTCCGCGACAACTGGACCATCGGCTACACGCCGGGCCTCGTTACCGGCGTGTGGCTGGGCAACAGCGATGGGCATGCCATGGTCGATTCTTCCGGTTTGCGCGGCGCGGCGCCGGTCTGGCGACGGATCATGGAAGGCATTTATGCCGACACGGCGATGGCCGCCAGTTTGTGGGTAGACGGTCGCGAGCCTCCGCGCGAGTTTCAGCGGCCGGCGGGGATCGAAGAAAAGGAGGTCTGCCTGCCCCGTGGGGTGAATGGCGGCAGTTGTGGTGCGACGCGGCGCGACTTGTTCGTGGTCAGCGCGCCACAGCACAACATCCCGCGCCTGGGATACATCCCCGACTCGGTCAGCAACCCGGGCGCGTGGACGCTGGCGGTGCTGCCGCTGCCCGCAGCTGCCGCCGAGCGCATCCAGCTGCCGGTACTTAACGACGGCAGCCAGGCGCCGGCGCCCACCCACTGCGCGGCCGGCGCGGGGGCGACATTAGGCGGCGCAGAGCCGCGCCTCTTCCTGCCCGTGCCGCCCTACTATCCCGACGAAGTGGCGGCGCGGCAGTGGGCGCAGCGCGCGGGCTACCACATGGCGCCCTCCGTCGCCTGTCCGGCAGAGGTGTTGCGCACGGTCACCGGCGGCGGAACGGGCGGCGACGAAGTGGCCGCGGGCGGTGGTGGGGCGCTTATCGTCTCTGGCAGCTACCACATCGCGTCGCCGCGAGCGGGAGATAGGGTGAGCGGGCAGACGGAGATTGTGGGCACTGCCAACTTTGACCAGTCAGAGGTGCAGTTTTACAAGCTGGAGATTGGCGCGGGCAGCAACCCGACGCAGTGGACGACGCTGGGCGCGACGCACGCGGCGCCGGTGATAAACGGGGTATTGGAGGTGCTACACGCCTACGCGCTGGCTCCCGGCCCTTACGTCATTCGCCTGGTGCTGGTGCGGCAGGATGGGAATTATCCGCCGCCGCACGCGGTGCCGATTATGGTGGTGGGCGAACCGTAGCGCGTAATTTTATTTTGCGGCGTCGATAAACAAAATCGAGGTACGGGTTCAGTCCGCCGCTGTCGCCTCGCGCTGCCCAGAGTGCTCCAGGCTCGAGGTGCCGGTTTCGTCGATAGGGATGATCAGTTCGACGATCACGCCGGGCTCGCCGGGGCGATTGTACATGCGGCAGCGGCCGCCGACGCCCCAGACGAGGGAGGCGACCATGGGCAGGCCCAGCCCCATGCCCGTCACTTCTCCGGTAAACGCTTTCTCACCCTGATAGTAGGGAGTCCAAACCTGCGCCAGCTGTTCGGGCGACAGGGTCAGGCCGTTGTCGCCGACCCAGATGCCAACCTCCTTCGACTTCATGAGGAAGGCAAAAACCTGCACCGCCGGCTCGTGCGTGGGATGAAACTTTTTGGCGTTTTCGAGCACTTCCCAGAGGATCGACTCCACCGCTTCGCGCGACAGCTTCATGCGCGCCGCAGTCAGCTTGTTCATCCCCGCCAGCGCCAACGAGCCGATTTTCAGCTCGTCGCCAATACGGCGCACAATCTTATCCAGCTCCAATATCTCCAGCCCGGTGCCCGCGTGCGCGAGGCTGGGCGACTTCAGGTATTTGAGAATATCGTCCACCTCCGTTTGCAAGCGCCGCGTGCCCTGCAGCGCACGTCGGGCGACCTCAGCGCTTTTGTCCGGGCCCAGCCTTTCGGCGTGGCGCGCCAGCAGCTCGAGGCTATTCATCATGATCGCCAGCGGCGTGCGCAGCTTGTGGAAGATCATAGTATGAAAGCGCCAAACGTCGCGCTGCAGCTCCATCTGCTCGGTCACGTCGCGCAATGAAAAGACCTGCTGCACATCCACGCCGGTAGGCAGGTTCAGATTGCGCACGCGCACCCAGAACGGCTTGGCGTGTATGGATTCGGGACGAACGAGATAACGCGGCACGTCGCCCACGGGGCTACCAGGCCAGTCTTCCCAGGCCTGCTTGGGTTCAAAATGATACTGCCTTTCGGCGAGTTCGATGAACGACTCGTCGAGCTGCTGCACGTCGTCAACCGCCAGGTCTAGAAAGAGTCGCGCCTGGGGGTTGGCGTAGATGATCTTGCCGTTGTCGTCCAGCATCAAGTAGCCGTCGTTGGCCTGGTCGAGTACCCATTCAAACTTGGTGCGTTCGACGATGAGGCGCCGGTAGCGGTTGAGGCGCGTAATGTTTTGAACGCGGGTGCGCAGCTCCACCGTGTCAAACGGTTTGAAGACAAAGTCATCGGCTCCGGCTTCTATGCCCTCCATCCACGACTTGCGGTCGTTCAGCGCGGTAACCATGACGATGGGCACCTCGGCGAGAACCGGGTGCCGGCGCAGGCGGTGGCAAACCTCGAAGCCGTCCATGACCGGCATCATCACGTCCAACAAGATAAGGTCAGGGATGATCTGCCCTGCCTTGCGTAAGGCCTCGGGGCCATCGCTGGCGTAAATTAAGTCATAGTCCTCTTTCGCCAGCAGCATGCCGATCGTCTCGCGCATAACTTTCTGGTCGTCGACGATGAGAATGGTGCTTTTGTCATTCATGAATCGTGTTCACCTACCGGCACAGCGACACACGTCCGCGCCTGCTCCTAATCCAATGGCTCCACACCCTATACACAATGCGCCTTATCGTGCCACAAGCGCCGTCCCGGCGCAAGGGGAAATAGGTATCGGCAATATGGGTTTATCGGCGTCCCTGTGCACCAGCACGGACATCTGCGGCGAATATTTGGACGTCTCCGCCCCACGGCGGCAGTTCGAAGGAGTGGCCTGCGGCTTCAAAGCGGTGGAGGTGGTCGCTGAGGTTGAGGGCTACGAGCACGGTCTCGTGCTCATCGCTGCGCGTGTAGGCGTAGAGGCCGGCCTCATCGTCCAGATAGACGGTGCGGCGGTCGCCGCGCCACAGGGCGGGATGGGCGCGACGCAGGTGGATCAGGTCGCGATAAAAAAGGTGCAGGACGTCGTCCTGCGCCCCGCCCCAGCGCATGGGCTGCCGCGCTTCCTCCAGCACGTGCCGCTCACCCTGCACAATGTCACGCTCCTGCGTCACGCCCACCTCGGCGCCATAGTAGACGATGGGTGGGCCGATGAGCGTGAACTGGCAGAGCGCCGCCAACTTCAACTTTTGGCGGTCACCGCCCACCAGCCATAGAAACCGGTTAATGTCGTGATTGTCTAGGAAGCTGGGCCGGCTGAAATGCGGCGGGAAGAAGCGCTCGTGGGCGTTCAAAAAAGCGTCGAATTGGGCGACGCCGTTGCTGCGGAAGGCAAAGGTATCGCGCAGCGCCTGCATCAGCAGAAAATCGAGCGTGCCGTCCAGCCGCCCATCGTAACTCAGCTGCACCGGCGGGGTCTCCACCACTTCGCCAAAAATCCAGGCTTCGGGCCGCGCGCTTTTTACAGTATCGTGAAAGGCGCGCCAAAAGTCGTGACTGGGGCCGTGGGCATAGTCCAGGCGGTAGCCGTCGAAGCCAACGTCGGACAGCCAGAAATCGGCAGAGCGCAACAGATGCTCGCGTGCCGCGGGGTGATCGACGTTGATTTGCGGTAGCTCGCGTACGCCGAAGAACGTCTCGTAGTCGTCGGGCCATTCGCGCCAGCGGTACCAGTGGTAGTAATCGCTGTTGCGATCCGCGCGCGCCTGGCGAAATGTTGGGTGCTCGCTGCTCCAATGGTTGGCCACGAAGTCGAGCAGCACGCGGATGCCGCGCGCATGGGCTTCTTCGACCAGCCGCCGCACGACAGACATATCGCCCAGGCGCGGCTCCACGTCGAAATAGTCGGTGGCGTGGTAGCCATGGTGCGTTTCATCAGGAAAGAAAGGATTGAGCCAAATACAGTTGAAACCAAGATCCGCTACATAGTCAAGGTTCTCCACGATGCCTTGAAGCGTGCCGCCGTGAATGTCGCTCATGGACTGCGCCTCGCGCCAGCTATGGCCCGCTCCCGGATGGAATCGGTCGGGGAAAATCTGATAGATGATTGCCTCGTGAGCCCACTGCGGCGGGCCGGGCTGCCCGACGGTGTACGAAAAGGTCTGGCCCTCGTCGGCAGGCAACGGATCGCCGCCGCCCGCGGGATAGGCAGCGATGGTGTAGCGCACCGTGGTTCCTGCGGCGTAGGCGGGCAGCCGCGCCTGCCACGTCTGGAAGTAGCGCCAGTTCAGGAGATCCCAGTGGTCGCCCGCCGGCTGCAGAACGACGGTCTGTTGCTGCGGTTCTTGCAGCGTGCACACGACGCGCTCGACGGCGTGGGGCAGCTCGGTGCTGACAACCACAGTTGGCGGGTCGCCGGGTCGCGGCGCCTGAGGCAGCAGGCGGTTATCATGCCGTACCCCCCGCTGCCGCTGCCGGGAGTAGGCGACGCGCTTGTCGATGGTATTGAGGGTGCCGAAGAAGAATTCGTTAGAAGCCATCGATGAAACAAAAAGAAGTGACACAGAGAACCCTAGAGCTTTGCACTGAGTTACACAGAGAAAAGAATTTCTCTGTGTAACTCAGTGAGATTTCGGTGTAGCTCTGTGTAACCAGAAGAAGATGTTGCGGCCTTAACCTTTGACCGCGCCCTGCGTGAGGCCGCCGACGATCTGGTCCTGCAACAGCAGGTAAACGACCACGATGGGGATGGCGGCCATGAGGCCACCCGCGGCGAAGACGCCCCAGTTCTGGGTAAACTGCCCGCCGATGAACACCTGAAGACCGACCATCACCGTGAGCTGATCGTTGCTGGAGAGCATGATGCGCGCCAGGAGGAAGTCGCTGTAGACGCCGATGAAGGTAAGAATGCCGACGACGACGAGGATGGGCCGGACGAGTGGGAAAATGAGCATCCAGAAAATCTGCCAGTGGCTGGCGCCGTCGACCATGGCCGATTCGTCGATGTCGCGCGGGATGGAATCGAAAAAGCCCTTCATCAGCCAGACGTTGATACCCATCACGCCGCCCAGGTATATGAGGATTAATCCCCCATGCGTGTTCAAGCCGAGCGCCGGAATATAGACGCCTAGTTGCTGCAAGAGCAAAAAGAGGGCAACCATCGTCAGCATGTTAGGAAAAACCTGGATGAGAAAGAGGGTAAGTAGCAAATTGCGCCTGTGACGGAAGCGAAAGCGGGAAAAAGCGTAGGCGCTGAGCGACGTTACCAGCACCGCCAGGATCGCTGTGATGGCCGCAATGTAAAAGGAGTTAAACAGCCAACGCGGAAAAGGGAAACGCGGATCACCGCCTAACAGCACGCCGTAGTTGGCCAATGAAGCGTTGCGCGGAATAAGGGTCTGGCTCGTCATCGTGCCGGCAGGGTTAAGCGATGCCGAAATTACCCAGAGCACCGGAAAGAGGGCAAATATAATGCCGATGACCGCCACAACGTATCGCAGAATCATTCCAAGCGCCTCGCCGCGCTTGATCGAGGGCGAAGCACGTCTGATTGTTGCTATGTCAGACATTTTCTGAGACCTCCGTCAGACATTTTCTGAGACCTCCGTCAGACATTTTCTGACACCTCCGTCAGACATTTTCTGACACCTCCGTCAGACATTTTCTGACACCTCCGTCAGACATTTTCTGACACCTCCTCCCAGACCCTGGTGAAGCGGAAATTAAAGAGCGTCAACACTCCCAGAATCAAGAAAATGATAATGGTGATAGCCGCTGCAAAGGCATAGTCGGCCCCGCGACCACCGGCGAATGCCAGGCGATAGGTGTAACTGATCAGGATATCCGAATGGCCGGCGGGCGTGGCGGCGCCGGCGATTGGCGGACCGCCCTGATTGAACAGAAAGATTACATTA
>JAICPS010000468.1 GCA_025929715.1 Anaerolineae bacterium
GCCGTGGCCTATCTGGGTAATGCGCTGCTTGGACTGCCATTTCTACCCTTTGACTTCTTCGACTGGCTGGCGCGTGTTTTGCCCGGTTCGCTCGTCACTTTTGGCATCGACTCGATGGTTTCCACCCTAAGCGCCCTTGGCTTTTCGGTGAGCGAAACGGCCAAACTGGCAGAGCAATTGATGGCGCTCTTTATCATCATCGCCGCAGGCGCCATTCTCGGGCTACTGGTCGCCTTTTTGATTCGCCAATGGCGCGAGGACGGACTCCGCGCCGGCATGCTCGCCGGGGTCCCCTTTTTCCTGCTCTTTCTGATAGCCGTGCTGAGTCTCGGTTTGTCCGGGAACACTTTGCTGGCTGTCGTTTGGATTTTTGCTTTGACCGCCGGTTGGGGCGCCGCTATCGGCTATAGTTTGCAGTGGATCGCGCACGCCGCAGAAGGGAGCGCCGCGCCTGACGTGCAGCGTCGCGATGCTCTGCTCAAGTTGACCGGCGCGGCTGCCGGGCTTGCGTTTGGGGCATGGGGGCTTGGACGGTTGATCGAATCGACGGGGACGACTGTCGCCGAGGGTAGCGGCGCGGGCCAACCATTGCCTACCACGATGCCCACGACGCCTGGCGCCACGCAAAGCGCGGCCGTTCCGAGCGTGGAAATTCCACCAACGCCGTCCGGACGCATCTCCATGCCGCCGGGCGTCCGCCCAGAGATCACCAGCAACGAGGAATTCTACCGCATCGATATAAATATGGTACCGCCGGTCATCGAGGAACAGACCTGGCATCTGGAGGTCGGCGGCCTGTTTCAGAACCCGCGTAATCTGACATTGAGCGACTTAATGGCCTATTCGCCGGTCACGCAACCGATCACGATGGCCTGTATCTCCAATCAGGTCGGCGGCGATCTCATTGGCTCCAGCTATTGGACCGGTGCGCGCCTGCGAGACGTTCTAGAGGACTTGCAGTTGCAACCCGAAGCGGGCGCGCTGTACATCGAGTCAGAAGACGGATTCTATGAGACGGTCATCGCCGAGGACATGATGGACGAGCGCACGCTGCTGGTCTATGGCATGAATGGCGAAACCTTGCCGGTAGAACACGGCTTCCCCCTTCGAATTTACATTGCAAATCGCTATGGAATGAAACAGCCAAAGTGGATGACGCGCATGCAGGCAATCGAAGCGTGGACGCCTGGCTATTGGGTGGAACGCGGCTGGAGCCGCGAGGCGCGGCCGAACATTGTCTCGGTAATCGATACCGTGGCGGTAGACGCCGTCGAGAATGGGCGCATTCCGGTTGGCGGCATCGCCTGGGCCGGCGACCGTGGCATTCAAAAGGTTGAAGTCCGGGTCGACGACGGTCCGTGGGAGGAAGCACAGATGCGAACGCCGCCGCTTAGTAATCTGACCTGGATCCAATGGCGGTATGATTGGAGCGGAGATTCAGGCCGCCATACCTTCACCGTGCGCGCTACCGATGGCACGGGTGAGTTGCAGACGGAAGAAATAAATGACCCCCACCCTAGCGGCGCTACTGGATACCATTCGCTTACCACCAGCATCTGATCCTGTATCTACAAACTAAATTCGAACCATGTAGCGCCGGTTAGGATTGAGCATCCCGGCGTCACAAAAACGAGCTTCAATACGATACCACAGCCGCAACCACATACCCCACACATCCAAATCCCAAGTTCTCCTATTGGCGGTTAAAGTTCCAGGTACATCTTACTATGTCAACTTATACATAGCTCTTATAGTGATCTTATCTATTTCTGACTAATAGTTGGGATTATAGTGTTTACGAACCGTCTCAAATCTGAGACAGTCTCGTTCCGGAGAATGGACTTAATATGAATTGAGGAGGTAATTAACAATGGCAAAAATAGTCGGAATTGATCTTGGTACGACTAATTCCGTCGTCGCCGCTATGGAAGGCGGCGATCCCAATGTAATTCCCACGGCCGAGGGCGGCAATGTTCTACCCTCTATTGTGGCCTTTAATAAGGGCGGTGAGCGACTGGTTGGCCAGACGGCAAAGCGTCAGGCCGTTATCAATCCCGAAAATACCGTTTATTCTGTAAAACGCCTCATGGGGCGCCGCATTGAGGAACCTGAAACGCAGCGCACCATGAAGATGGTACCCTACGAAATCGTCGAGGGACCCGAAAACGACGCCCGCGTTAAAATACCTGTGGTGAACAAGACGTTTTCGCCGCAGGAGATTTCTGCGATGATACTCCAGAAACTAAAGCGCGACGCGGAAGCATACCTTGGCGAACCGGTCAGCGGAGCCGTGATCACCGTTCCGGCCTACTTTAATGACAGCCAGCGCCAGGCGACGAAAGACGCCGGAAAGATTGCCGGCCTGGACGTTAAGCGAATTATCAATGAGCCGACGGCTGCAGCGCTCGCTTACGGTCTTGATAAGAAAAACGACCAGACGATTCTGGTCTTTGACCTTGGCGGTGGTACGTTTGACGTATCAGTCCTGGAAGTTGGCGACGGCGTCATCGAAGTGCGCGCGACCAGTGGCGACACCCACCTGGGTGGCGATGACTGGGACGAGCGTATCGTCGATTGGATGACCAAAGAATTCAAAAAGGATCAAGGTATTGACCTGAGCCAGGACCGTCAGGCGTTGCAGCGCCTACGTGAAGCAGCAGAAAAGGCGAAGGTGGAGCTGTCTTCCCTGCAGGAAACGGAAATTAACCTGCCCTTTGTCACCGCCGATGCCAGCGGTCCGAAGCACCTACAGCTAAAATTGACGCGATCTAAATTCGAACAGATGACTGAAGACTTGGTCGCCCGCATTCGCAAGCCGTTTGAGCAGGCCCTGAGCGACGCCGAGCTGAGCGCCAAAGAGCTGGACGAGGTAATTCTGGTCGGTGGTTCTACGCGCATGCCGATGGTCCAGACGTTGGTCCAGGACCTCACCGGGAAAGCGCCCAATAAGAGCGTTAACCCCGACGAAGTCGTGGCTCTGGGGGCCGCTATTCAGGCCGGTGTGCTTGCCGGAGACGTCAAGGACGTTCTACTCCTGGACGTCACGCCACTTAGCCTGGGCCTGGAGACGCTCGGCGGCGTTATGACAACGCTGATTCCGCGCAATACGACAATCCCGTCGCGGAAAACTGAGAACTTCAGCACGGCAGAGGACAACCAGACTGCGGTAGACATTCACGTGTTGCAGGGTGAGCGACCCATGGCGGGCGACAACAAAACGCTTGGTCGCTTCCGCCTGGAGGGCATACCGCCCGCACCACGCGGCATTCCGCAGATCGAAGTGACATTTGACATCGATGCCAACGGTATCCTCGACGTCACGGCGCAGGACAAGGCTACCGGTAAGGAGCAGAAGATTCAGATCACTGCATCTACCAACCTATCGGAAGACGAAGTTGAGCGCATGGTTGCGCAGGCGCGTGAGCATGAGTCAGAAGACCGCCGCCGCCGCGAGCTGAGCGAGGCCCGCAACTCGGCCGACCAGCTAATTTACACCGTCGAAAAAACGATGGGCGAGCTCGGCGAGCGCCTTGCAGCCAATGATCGCCAGCAGGTTGAGGAAGTTATCGGCCAGCTTAGGGAATCGATGAACGGCGACGACGTCGAACGCATTCGTCGCCTTACCGAGCAGTTGCAGCAGGCAACCAACGCCTTGAGCCAGCAGATGTACCAGGCTCAGCAGGATACTCAGCCTGGCGCTGGTCCAACTGAAGGTCCGGATCGCGATGACGAAGATGAGGGGGTTGTCGAAGGCGAATTTCAGGAAATGTAAGCTGCGAGCTGAAGCATCTCGGATGCGGTCGCGGTCAGGTTCAGAATCCTCTTTGATGTAAGGGCGGGTTAACACCCGCCCTTTTACTTGGTTCATGTCGCATATTCTCGTGTATTCGATAAAATGAGTTGCGATAGCC
>JAICPS010000527.1 GCA_025929715.1 Anaerolineae bacterium
GCTTCCACGAGCGGATGATCATTATACCATACCCTGCCCCCGCGTCAAATCTCTAACGTAAATTCTCTGTAAGATTCCTTAGCCAGTCTCGTCAACTTTGTGGGTCGAAACGCTTATCGCCGGTTGCCGTTGCTCGCGCAACAGGCCCCACCCACCGATGACAAGTGCGATCACCATGAGAGCGGTCAGTCCTAAGAATGTATCCTGCAAGGCCTGAACCTGCGCGACGGGATCCGCAGCGGTAGCGCCACCGTCTACAGCGCCACCGGCATAAGTAAAGACACGGGCGGCCCACAAGGCGCCAATAATGGCGATACCCACCGTCTGTCCCAGGGTACGCGTAATGGCCAGTAGACCAGAGGCTATGCCAAGGCGGCCACGCGGCACGGCTCCCATCACAGCGCTGTTATTCGGCGATTGAAAAATGCCAATGCCGATGCCTAGCGGTAGAAAACGCAGGATGAAACCGAGAAGCGTGGTCTGGCCGCCCAACGTGCTCATCGTGAAATAGCCGGCCGCAAGCACGAGTAAACCGGTAAATGTAATAAGCCGGGTGCCGACACGATCGGAGAGGGCGCCAGAAAGAGGCGCGAAAATGCCCAGACCAACGGGAACGACCGCCATCAGCAGGCCGACCTGTCCGGTGGAATAACCCAGAACCAGCTCTAGATAAAATGGGATGAGGATGATGGCTCCGGCAATAGCCACAAAGACGATGAATCCGGTGACCAGATTGATGCTGAACAGCGCATTGTTGAAGAGGCGCAGATCGATCATGGGTTGGGGATGGCGCCGCTCCTGCAAGACAAAGAACAACAAAAATAGGACGGCAACGACGAATAGCAACAGAATCGGCGTCGTGGTGAAGCCCATTCCTTGACCAAGGGTCAGAGACAGAGAAAAGGCCAGCAGACCCACAAACAGGGTGACAGCGCCGGTATAATCGAAACGCTGTTTGCCGCTCGGACGCACGTTCGGAAGGTAGCGCAGGGCCAGCACAGTTCCCAGAATGCCCACAGGCAAGTTGACGAAGAATATCCAGTGCCAGGAGAGCGATTCGATAAGCAGCCCACCTAACGTGGGACCTACGACGATGCCCACGGAGACAGTACTGCCGCCGACGCCCAATGCCATGCCGCGCTCGTTGGCAGGAAAGGCTTCGGTGACGATAGCCAGACCCAGCGCCAGGATGGACGCGGCGCCGATTGCCTGGACCACACGCGAGGCGATCAGCCAGCCGGCAGTGGGTGAGAGGCCACACAATACCGAGCCAATCGTGAAGACGACAAAGCCAGCGGTGTAGAGTGGCTTCTTGCCCCGCATATCGGCCAGACGGCCCACGCCGAGGAGAAGGGTTGCCAGAGTCAGTAAGTAGGCCAGGATGACCCACTGAATGGTGGGGAAATCGGCTCGCAGGCTGCGCACCAGGGTGGGCAGCGCGACGTTGACAATGCTGCTGTCAAGTGTGGCCATGAAGATACCGATGGCCACAGCTGCCATGACATACCATTTGCGGCTATAGTCGACTGCTTCTTCGGGCTGCTGTTCGATCACGACCCAACTGTATTCCATTGTCGGGGACGTTACAAGCGCTTTGGCGTGCGTGCATGACCCGGTAGGCGATTGCGAACGGTGACCAAAATGATCATATTTATTACTATTACCGTCGTCGATCATCTCGCGGGCTGTGAAGCTTTTTGGTAGCATCCTATTGGAGATTGACCGAACTTCGTTGGGGCGAGATTAGAGACTGGAGAACTGATGGCGCGGGGGATTAGAGATTCAGAGCGGATTGACAAGGAAGAGGAGGGTTATGTCTGAGGGCAAGAATTCGGCTGGCAATGAGAATGGGAAGTATCCGGAACCGCAGGAGGTTACGGCGGTGACGAAGCAGCAGTTGACCGTTGGGGGCCGGACGCTGAATTATACGACGACGGCGGGGACAATGGTGTTGAAGGAGGAGGCGGAGGAGGATGGCAAATCGGAGGGGGAGAAGGCTAAGGCGACGGTTTTTTACGTAGCTTATATGCTAGACGACGTGGAAGACGCGGCAAAGCGCCCGCTTACTTTTTCGTTTAACGGCGGGCCGGGCTCTTCTTCAGTGTGGCTGCACCTGGGCGTGTTGGGGCCGCGGCGCGTGGAAATGGCCGGCGAAATGGGCCGCTTGCCGCGCCCGCCATTCCGGCTGGTGGACAATGAGTTCACGCTGCTGACGCAGAGCGACCTGGTGTTCATCGATCCGGTGTCGACTGGCTACAGCCGTCCGGCGCCCGGCGAAAAAACGAAGGAGTATCATGACTTCGACAAGGATATCGAGTCAGTGGGCGAATTTATTCGCCTTTACACCTCGCGCGCCACGCGCTGGAGCTCGCCCAAGTTCCTCATTGGCGAAAGCTACGGCACGACCCGCGCGGCCGGGCTGAGCGGCTACCTGCAGGATCGACACGGCATGTATTTCAACGGCATTATGCTAGTCTCGTCTATTCTGAATTTCCAGACGGCCTATTTCCGGCCGGGCAATGACCTGCCCTTCATCCTCTTTCTTCCGACGTACGCGGCGACGGCTCATTATCACGGGCGGCTGGACGAGGATCTACAGCAGCGGCCTCTGCGAGACGTACTGCAAGAGGTAGAGGCGTTCGCGCTGGGCGATTACACGCTGGCCCTGATGCAAGGCGCGAGTCTACCCGCCGCCCAGCGCGAGACGATTGTACAGCTGGTGGCGCGCTATACGGGGCTGTCGCCGAACTACGTAGAGCGCAGCAATTTGCGCGTGGAAATCATGCGCTTCACCAAGGAATTGCTACGCGAGGAAGGGCTAACAGTTGGCCGGCTGGACGGCCGCTTCACCGGTGCAGACCGCGATAACGCCGGGGAGACGTTTGAATTCGATCCCAGCTACGCTGCTATCCAAGGACCCTACACGGCGACGCTCAACGACTACGTGCGTCGGGAGTTAGCGTTCGAAAGCGACTTGCCTTACGAAATCATAACGAACCGCGTGCATCCCTGGAGCTACAAGAAGTTCGAGAACCAGTACGTGGAGGTGGCGGATACCTTGCGCAAGGCGATGAACATCAATCCTTACTTGCAAGTACTGGTTGCCAACGGCTTGTACGACCTGGCGACTCCCTACCTGGCCACGGAATACACCTTCAACCACCTGGGCCTGCCGCCCGCGCGTCAGGAGGACGTGCGCATGAAGTACTATGAAGCAGGGCACATGATGTACCTGCACCGCCCGTCCTTGGCGCAGTTGCATGAGGATTTGGCGGGGTTTGTGGAGGGGGCGGTGGGGGAATAACCCAGAGGTGCCCTCTGGGTTATTCCCCACTCAGCGTCACCACCAGCCGCCGCGCTCCGCCCCGCTCGCGGTGCTCGCAGAGGTAGATGCCCTGCCAGGCGCCGAGGTTGAA
>JAICPS010000431.1 GCA_025929715.1 Anaerolineae bacterium
AAGGAGAGAACACGGGGATTCGATGAAAAACTAATAGGAAAACACTTACTGTTACTTGCTCAACAGCCCGATGGCATCGAGCGTGCTATTGCTTATGTTTCTATCATCGTAAAGGCTCGAAAGGCTCGCAACAATCCCCCACGAAACGGGTAGGACGACCACCCACCCCTGAGCTGAACCTACATCGTTACGTACAATCTTGGATGGCGCGATTCCGAGTCACATTCTCTCTTCACACTGCCGGCGCCTGTTTCCACCAGAGGACAGCCATCGACGAAGGCTGTGGAATAGTGTACCGACCCGGGAGGTCTTGGCGTTATAGACAATATTCTTTCCCTCACTCTTCCCGCATGAGTTTGGATGGATCGACGGCAAGCGCGCGCAAGGCTGGAATAGCGGACGCCGCAAGGCCCAGGAGCGCCATCGTTAGCACCGCGCCGACCACGACGACGGGATCGCGCGGATTCGCCTGATAGACAATCTGGGTGAGTAGTCGGCTGGCGAAGACGCTGAACAACAGCCCCGTGGACGAGCCGATCCCCAGCAGCACGAGAGGCCGCCCGACCGCGGCGCCTATGACGTGCTTCTTTCGCGCGCCCAGGGCCATGCGGATGCCGAAATCCTTCATCCGGCGGCTCACGTTGTAGGCGGCCATGCCGAAGATGCCGGTCACCGCCAGCATAGCCGCCAGCAGGCCCATGACTCCGAGTCCGCTGGCACCCGCGCGAGATGGGAACAGCGCACCGGCCATCGCATCGGGCCAGCTCTGCACCGTGATTGACGCCTCGGGGGCGACGCCACTCACGACGCGTTGGAGCGCTGCCGCCATCTCGTTCTGCGCTCGCTGCGACCGCACGACTAAAGTCATGTGCGCCTGCTCGTTTTGCGAAAACGGCAGATAGACAGCCGGCAACGACGACTCGGCGATCTCGTTATACTTTGAGTCCTCGACGACTCCCACCACTTCCCGCTGGTGGCCCAACACAATGAAGCGTTGTCCAATCGCCGCCGTCTCGCCCCACATCTTTCGCGCGAAGGTTGCGTTCACGACTGCCACATACGGCGTCTGGGCGGTGTCATGCCATGAGAAGTCTCGCCCAATCAGGAGCCGGGTGCCGGCAGCCTCGAAGTAAGCGGGCGAAATCGTTAGCCCGTACGGCTCCAGCACAGAGTTATTCAGGGTGAACTCTGTCGTCCCCGGAGGGAAAATCGGAATACCGCGCAGCCCGCCGGTAAAGGGCACTTTGCTCACGGTGCCCGCCGCCGTCACACCAGGGATGCTCCGCACCGCCTCGAGCAACGCCTTCTTCTTGTCAAAGGGTACATCGCCTTCCTCGCTCAGGCCCATTTCCGCCAGCATTGCGCCTTGCGGCTGGAACCCTAACGGAGCGTGCAGCATGCGCTCCATCCCACGCAAGGCGACGAATGAGGACGTCACCAGGAGCGTGCAGATTGCGATTTGTGCCCCTAATAATAGATCCCGCAAGGACAGCCGGCGTCGCGGCGTTGAATACACTGGTCCGGCCTTCATCGCCTGCAACGGACTGCTCTGCCACACCTGCCGCGCCGGAATCATCCCGAACAGCAGCCCGCTTACGAGCGTCAAGCTCAAAGCCACCAGGTAGACACCTGTATCCACGCTGACTGCCACCTGGCCATAGGGCGGCGACAGCCACCGGTTTAGCGCACCCAGCAGCCCTGTCGCGGCCAGCAGCCCCGCGGCTCCGCCCAGCATCGACACGACGATCGCCTCGGTCATCAATTGCCGCGCCAGCCGCCACCGGCTCGCTCCCAAGGCGACGCGGAGCGCCAGTTCCCGGTTACGATCAGCCGCGCGCGCCGCAAACAGGCTGGCCAGATTGGCGCACGCTGCCACTAGCACGAGCAGAGCCAGCCCGGTTACGCCATAAAGAAATCCACGGATGACGTCACGGGCGTCCCCCTGGAGTCCTGGACGGACGAGCCGCAGCGGCACGCCGCTATCTGTCGTCGGATACGCCTTCGCCAACTGCGCCGCGATGGCACTCAGGTCTTGTGCAGCCTGCTCTGGCGTCACGCCCGGTTTCAGTCGACCAAGAACCGTCAAGGGTCTGCCCTTACGATCCTGCAGGTAATTCGCGTCGAAGTAATTCACGACGGGTATCCAGTAATCTGGCCACTGAAATTGCTCCGTGCCGTGGAACCGCGGCGGTGCCACGCCCACCACTGTGAAAGAATTTTTGCCAAGCCGCACGGTGGTCCCGACGACGCTGGTATCGGCGTTAAATGCGGTTCTCCAAAGACTATCGCTCAGCACCATATAGGGCGCTGAGTTCGGGCCGCGATCGTCCGCCGACTGGATCATTCGACCTAGCTGCGGCTGCACACCCAGGAAGTCGAAATAGTTGCCCGTGACTGCACAGCCGGAGACATTCTTTACCGCGCTGCCCCAGCGCAGTGTCCCCGCAGAATATCCGTAAAAGCCGGCCAGGCCGCTGAACGTGGTATTTCGCTGCCGATAGTCTTCGAATGCCGGATAGGATGTAGTAAGCGCCTTCCCACTCGTCCATGGCTTGAGGCGAATCTGGTAGAGGTTGTGCGGATTGTTCACATCGAGGGGGCGCAGCAAAACCGCATTCACTATTCCAAAGACGACGACGTTTGCCCCAATACCCAGCATAAGAGTGAGCGTAGCGACGAGCGTGAAAGCGGGAGACTTCCACAGCACGCGAAACGCATAACGAATATCCAGCAGCACGTTGTTCATAGATGGTAACCGTGTTTTGGGCCTAACGAGATAAGATCATCGACCCCTGGCGAGGGCGCGCTTTGTCCTTACTTCATCCTTCAATAATCCATCCCTCAGTGTTTATCCACAGCGGGTGGCCGCCCGCTCCTTGGCCTGGTTAGGATGCATACTTGGTCACAAACTCCCCATTTTGGGAATCCACGTCATCATGGTCAACTCTGTACTCAATTTCCGGCACAGAAGCGACAGCAGGTGTCAACTCATACGTTGCTCAATATCATACGTTGCTCAATATTTAAGCATTCACTACTAGTGTCCTGACTCTAAAGTTCGCGCAATAAGACGGCCGGTATTATTGGGGGGTGTAGGCTTCGCCCCATTAGAGGCGAGATGTTTATAGACCAACAGTCAAAGATTTTATTGTCGCTCCGCCAGGAGCGAAACGTTTGCTTTCCGAAGGCCACATTTCGCTCCTCCGGAGCGAGGAGGTTCTTTTTTTGAGCCACTAGTCTATAAACATTTCGCCGCTCTGCGGCGAGGCAACATTTATGTTTAGGACTTTTAGATTCTAGCGAGGCGCGGTTTCAAGCCTCAGCGAGTTTCCTTCTACCATCACCGTTATCGATGAACTCAAATCGCGCGAGCGATAGACACGCTGCGTGGTCTTCTGAAAATCAGCAGCGGTAGCGCGGGGAATCTCCATAAACTTCTGCGGATTGCGATCGACCAGAGGAAACCAGGAGCTCTGAACCTGCACCATGATCTTATGGCCGCGTCGAAACGCGTAGTAAGTATCCGGCAGATCAAAAGTGATGGCAGGAGATCAATCTGGACACAATGGTGATCCTCCCCAACATCTTGGCCATTTTTATTAACTGATTAAAGGCGCCTGGGAAGCCAACGAATTTCCATTTCCGTTTCGATTCGCAAACACATCGGTGAAACGAAAGCGTCCCAGGCAGTTGCCAGTCGTTCTTCGGTGGAATTGTACAATCCTCTCGATCTCCGCGCACTCTAGTTTGTGCAGAAACACTTTTTCTGACCTGCTTCATGGCCGAGAGATGCTCACAACGTTAAGAATCAACTCCAGGGTCTTGACATTTCGCATGCTTTCTTTGATGCGACCGGCATCGCTCTCAATCGGTACCGAGAGATCGTTTTTGTGCTGCTCGCTCCCATACTGGGTCAAAGCCAGGAACAACTAATCGGCTCTCAAAATCTCACTCTGTTTCAACGCGCCCGAATGATTCGAGATACCACCCTGCAGTCAGACCAGAGCCAGACGATGATTGAGAACGAGGAGGAGGAAAAATCGGGTGCGGCGTAGTTGCCTACTGTACTGCCCCGAAGCTTCTCTGATGGCGTGATTATGGCGCGATGGCGTGCTGAGACGTGACCAGATGTAACTGACTTTGACGGCTGCGGATTCGGTAAATACTGCTTCATCTCGTTTCGTCATGCCTTGTTGATGCCCCTCAAACCGTCTCATAATCTGTTGGTTCGGGGTTCGAATCCCTGCGGGGGCACTAAAGCAGACGGCAGGAGGCAGGAGCAGACGGCAG
>JAICPS010000254.1 GCA_025929715.1 Anaerolineae bacterium
CGTCGGCGCTCTTGCGGGCCTGAAATCCGCAACAAACGCACCGGTCTATGCTCACCCTGACGCTGTACCCATGCTGGCACTGGCGTCAAACAGCGCTGCCCGATGGGGTCTCTACCTTGAACAGCCGCAGGCGCCGGATGAAGTTTTGGAAGAAGGTCAGATCCTCACAGTGGGTAACGTCAGATTCGAGGTGCTCTATACGCCGGGACACGCACCCGGGCACGTTTCGTTTCATGCCCCAGTCTATCAGGTGCTCTTCGACGGTGACGTACTATTTCAAGGTAGCATTGGGCGGACCGATCTCCCCGGCGCCGACTATCAGACTCTGATCGACGTGATTCGTGAAAAACTGCTTGTACTTCCCGATGAAACGCGCGTCTTGTCCGGTCACGGCAATCCCACGACGATTGGCGAAGAAAAGCGCACAAACCCGTTTCTGAGGTAGGCTGACTTTGTGAATATGAGTTCGCTGTCTGTTCGAGAACTCCGACCACTGTCTTTTTACATCTTAGGGTGTTTCCAATTCCTTGGACAAGCGACCATACTGGAAGAAGGTCACCATCCTGGACAGCTTTACGATGCTAAGGCTCGGGTGTTGGCGTATTCGTCGGCGTCGGCGTTGCCGTGGGCACAGCCCCGCGCCAGGTAAAGTGACCGTCGTCGCTGTAGCGTCCGCCAAACGTATAAATAAACCCGCCGTCTTCTCGCTGCCCGGTCACGCTCACAATTGAAATTCGCCAGCGAAAATCGTGATAGGCATCCACGTGTGGTCGCCATTCGCCTGTTAACCGAAAGGCGTTGTCGCGAGTAAAAGCTCGCTGCGGGTGCTGGCCTTCAATCGACATATCTGTCAATTCAACCATATACCATTCATCCGGCGCCAGGTCCTTCACAGCCAGCCATTGCAGGACAATGGGTTCATCTTGCAGTTCCACGATGATCCCGTCAATTGGGTAAAGCAAAACCGGGCCAGGCGGGAAAGAGGTCGGCGATGGGGTCGGCGAAGGTCCAGGCGTCGGCGGCAACACCTCGCCATAGACCACCTCCGGAATACAAACTGTGTCGCCGGGCTGCAGAATCGATTGGTCCGTTAGCCGATTGACGCTGAGCAGCAGTTCAAAGTTGATGTTATTTCGCGCGGCAATTACGGACAGCGCATCGCCCGCCTGAATCTCGTAGCGCTCGCAGTTCGTAGGATCGGCAATGACCGGCTCACCGTTAATTTCAATAGCAACTGGCTGCAGCGGCGGCGTAGCCGTCGGCCATGGTACCTGTAGCGTCTGCCCTGACCGAATCGGCGTTTCCACCGAAAAGCCATTTAGCTCCGCAATCACATCCATTGACACGCTGTATATAAAGGCCAGGCCAAACAACGTTTCGCCCTCTGCGACCTGGTGCACGCGCGGCGGCTGTGGTGTGGGCGTTCCCAAGGGCGCCGGTGTAATTGAAGGCGTTTCTGTCGGCGCCCCCGTCGGCGAAGCCGGCAGCGTGGCGCTGGGCGTATATGTTGGCGTCGCCGGTATCGGCGTCAAAGTGGGAATCAGGGCAAGTTGGACCGGCCCGCCGTATTGCAGTACCAGGCCACCAATAAGCGTCGTGATCAGGAAAACAGCGCCCGTCATCCAAAAGATGATGCGCGATTGGCGCTCATCTAAGCGCGCCTCAAAGACGCCAGCCCGCTCGCCGTCATCTGGGCCCGCCACAACAATACCGCACATCAGGCAAGTGTCGTTCCCAGAAGGGATGACGCTATCACAGTTTGGACACCGGCGCGGCCCAAGCTGGGGAGCACTCAACTCATTCGTTGTACGATCATTCATGGCCACGATAATTTATTGGCGGTATTGAGGTGCGGTTTTCCTTCTGGCCCTCAAAGCCCGGCATTATAGCAGATGTTGATTACCTCTCAAGAAGCGCTCACGTCTACTTCACAATGACGCCATCACAAGGAAAACCTTCTCCAATTATCTACACACAGACGAATGACACTATCGACAATTAGAAATGTGTACGATTTCCATGAGAAAAAAGGCAAGTGCTGCGCGTTTATTGTATAAAAACGCAGGAGTATTTTGTCTCCCGCGGCGACATGGTACTTTCGGGGCTTATTGCCAAGCAAGGCAAACGAAGTATAATCTTCATCATCACCCCCCGGGGTTCTGGGGATCATAGAAGAGCGAAGATGGAAAAAATTTCTCAAAATTCAACTGAAGAAAATCGCGAAAGCGAACACCCGATGGACTTCCTCCTGAATGGCGACCTCGAGCTTGATTTGCCGAAGGCCGGGGACATCCGTAAGGGCGAAGTTATCGAGCACCTCAAGAATGCGATCCTAATCGATATTGGTGCAAAATCGGAAGGTATCATCGGAAGCAGTGAACTCGACTCGCTTGACGAGGAAGCGCTAGAGCTACTGGCGGTGGGGAACGAAGTCAATGTGTACGTCGTCGATCCCGAAGACGACGAAGGAAACATTATCCTCTCGTATACCAGGGCTGCCGAAGAGAAAGATTGGCAGACGGTTGACGAGCTTGCACGAAGCGGGGACACGTACCAGGGAAAGGTCGTAGGCCACAATAAGGGCGGACTATTGGTACAGGTGGGGCAATTGAGAGGCTTCATGCCTATTTCCCAACTGGCCAACAATCGCAACTTCAATCGCGATCGTTCGACAACCGACCAGCTGCGCGTCATCGTCGGCAAACTGATTACGGCGAAGGTCATCGAAGTCGACCGCAGTCGCAATCGTCTCATTCTGTCTGAGCGCGCCGCAATGAAGGAGCGACGCGCCGAACAGCGTGAACGTTTGTTGAATGAACTACAAGTGGGTGACATTCGCCAGGGTCGTGTCGTCAATCTTACCGACTTCGGTGCGTTCGTGGACATTGGAGGCATCGAAGGACTCGTACACATTTCTGAGCTGAGCTGGAAACGCGTCAACGATCCTCGTGACGTCCTTCAGCTTGGGCAGGAGGTTGAGGTATATGTCCTTGATGTAGATCAGGACCGCCAAAGGGTCGCTTTAAGTCTCAAGCGCCTTGAAACGGACCCATGGACAATCGTGGACCAACTTTATGAAGAAGGTCAACTGGTAGAAGCCACAGTGACCAAACTGGCCCAGTTTGGCGCGTTTGCTCGAATTCTGGATGACTACGAACTCGAAGGATTGATTCACATTTCTGAGTTGTCTGACGATCGCGTTACTCATCCCCGAGAAGTTGTGCGCCCTGGACAGACGGTAGCATTACGTATTATTCGTGTTGATCCCGAACAGAGACAAATTGGTCTTAGCTTGAAGCAGGTCGCGTCAGAGAGATACTTGGATGCAGACCTCGCGGCGGCGATGGATAGCTATGATGAATCAGTCGCCGAAGATCCGGCCGCCGGCATTGAAGAAGAAGAGTGAAGCGGGTTGTGAGTTCTCTGGAGGGCAACCTACTTGTAGTCGTAATACCGAGGTGATCCTGTGAATTCGAAAAACTGGGAACGGTTTACACAGCGTGCAAGAAAAGTCTTAAGCCTGGCCCAAGAAGAAGCAGAGCGTCTTAATCACAATTATATTGGTAGCGAGCACATTTTAATTGGATTGCTGCTAGAGGAAGGCGGCGTCGCCGGACGCGTTTTACGCGATCTTGGTCTGGAAGCAGTACGCGTTCAGGCCATGGTCGAGCGTCTCGCAGGCGTCGGCACCCGTACACCCTTCAGCAAAGTCGAGCTTTCTCCCAGCACCAAGAGGATTTTAGAGCTAGGCATCGACGAAGCCCGCCGTATGGGCCAGCACTACATCAGCACCGAGCATCTTCTCCTTGGCCTTGTGCGGCAAAATGAAGGCCTGGCAATGGAAGTGTTGAAGCGGTTTGGCGTCAGTTCCGAGCAAATAAGGCGCCAAACGCGTCGAATGCTGAAGGAAAATCCTGTAGCTACTCGCGAAAGCCGTTCGCGACGCCGCAGCGCCAGTAGCAAGGAGAAGAGTAAAACGCCATTGGTCGATCAACTTGCAACAGATCTCACGGCGTTGGCCGCCGACAACAAACTCGATCCCGTCATCGGCCGTCAGACCGAAATCGAGCGTGTTATCCAGATTTTGGCTCGTCGCACAAAGAACAACCCTGCGCTCATCGGCGAACCAGGCGTTGGTAAGACAGCCATTGTCGAAGGATTGGCCCAGCGCATCGTCGACGGGTTGGTTCCCGACGTGCTTCTCGATAAACGCGTCTTACAGCTTGACGTGGGCAGCCTCGTCGCCGGCACGATGTATCGCGGACAATTCGAAGAGCGTCTGAAGCGCGTAATCGAAGAGTTGAAGCAGAGCGATGCCATTCTCTTCATTGACGAAGTTCACATGCTGGTTGGCGCCGGGTCGGCCGGCAGCTCTGTTGATGCTGCCAACATCCTTAAACCCGCGCTGGCACGTGGCGAACTTCAGTGCATCGGCGCCACAACGCTGGACGAGTACCGGCGGCACATCGAAAGCGATGCCGCGCTGGAACGTCGTTTCCAGCCAATCCGCGTCGAAGAGCCCACGCCCGAAGAAACAGTCCGGATTCTGCATGGCATCAAGGGGGCCTATGAGGAGCACCACAAACTGACGATAACTGAAGAGGCCATTGACGCGGCCGTTCAGCTATCGACACGCTATGTCACAGAGCGCTTCTTGCCCGACAAGGCCATCGACCTGATAGACGAGAGCGCTTCCCGCGTTCGTATGTATCGTGTTCCCCAACCTGCGGATATTCGCGAAGCCTATGATCGGCTGCGCGAGTTGCGTGAGGAGCGTGAGAAAGCGGTCGACGCTGGTCGCTACAGCGAGGCCGATCACAGCCGCGAAGAAGAAGAAGATCTTCAGCGCCGGCTAGATCAAATGCGCGCCAATCAAGAGGGTACTTCTGCTGAAGTAACCGCTGAGGATATTGCCGAAGTTCTCTCTATGTGGACCGGTATCCCGGTTTACCAATTCACCGAAGAAGAGTCAGCGCGATTGTTGCGCATGGAAGAAGAACTTCACAGGCACATCGTCGGCCAAAACGAGGCCATCGGCGCCATTTCCAAAGCTGTGCGCCGCGCCCGCGCCGGCCTCAAGGATCCGCGGCGGCCAATTGGCTCTTTCATTTTCCTGGGGCCGACGGGCGTGGGTAAGACAGAACTGACCAAGGCGCTGGCTCGTTTCCTCTTTGGGAGTGAAGACGCGCTTGTGCAGCTCGACATGTCCGAGTTTATGGAACGGCACAACGTGGCCCGTCTGATTGGCTCGCCGCCCGGTTACGTGGGCTACGAAGATGCAGGCCAGCTTACAGAAGCAATTCGTCGCCGGCCGTACTCTATCGTGGTTTTTGACGAGATCGAGAAAGCGCATCCCGAAGCGTTCAATATCCTGTTGCAAATTATGGAAGAAGGCCATCTGTCCGACGCCAAAGGCCACCAGGTGGATTTCCGCAACGCCATCATCATCATGACTTCGAATGTTGGAGCGGAAACCATTCAGCGTGGACCAAATCTCGGTTTTGCGTTCCAGCGCGATTCCGGCGCCCAGGAAGACGCGGATTACAAAGAAATGCGCAAGAAGCTGCTCGACGAGCTCAAGCGCAAATTCCGCCCTGAATTCATCAACCGCGTTGATAGCATCATTGTCTTTCGCGAGTTGTCTCAGGAAGACATCCATCAAATTGTGGACATTGTCCTGGAACGCGTTAACGACCGGCTTGTCGAATATGGGTTACGTGTAGAGGCCAGCGACTCGGCCAAGAGTTGGCTGAGTAAGGAAGGCTACGACCCCCAATTCGGCGCCCGGCCGCTCCGCCGTGTCATTCAAACCGAGGTCGAAGACCGGCTTTCGGATGCAGTTCTGGCCGGTAGGTTCAAGGACGGCGACACTGTCCTCGTGGACGTTGACGAGGACGAAAATATTATTTTGAGTAAGTCTGAGTCTGACGCTAACGATGAAGCGGAGGCGAACCCCGAAGAAGCCGTACCGACCGTTTAACTAAAACTCCAACTACCGCAATTCAAGTGACCGGCACTTCCAAAGTGCCGGTCACTTTTGTATTGTCCCTCTACCGCGGAATAATAAGCACCTGTCCGACTTCGATGATGTCAATGTTCTGAATGTTGTTGGTGCTGGCCAATTGCTGTAGGTCGACCCCAAACTGGGTTGCAAGTTCCGCCAGCGTATCGCCGGGCTGAACGACGTATGTCTCGTCTGGTGCGCGCGTTGGGGGCGGAGGGGGTGGCTCGGCGGTCGGCATCGGCGTCCACGTTGGCGGAACGCGATCAGACGGCGCAGAATCGGTACGCGGTGACTCTTCCGAAACGGAATCGCCGCCCCCAACGCTCCCTGAAACGGTCGGTACGAGCGTGGCTATATCTTCATCGCTCGGGCTGCAGGCGCCTAGGCCCATGAAAAGCACGACAAGGAGGAATGAGGCTATCGACGGTCGCATGGCGCAATCTCCTGCAAAATGGCACGGATATCAACGCCATTATTCTAACAAATTTGTCAGCGCGCCGATGTCATACTCTAGTCCCGTATGCGCCCGCTAGGCTCGTGGAGTTGGTGTACGCGACTTGCTCCCTAATCTCGTAGTAGCTGCGGCAAGCCCTAGCATAAACCAGAAGATTGTCACCGCGTGGTGGAACTCAATATTGAATAAGTAATGATCGAAGATACCTGCCACAAGCCCTCCGGCCAGCGCGGCGTGGAGTCCCAACCACAACG
>JAICPS010000497.1 GCA_025929715.1 Anaerolineae bacterium
CAGGCCGCGAAAAACGCTGCCCCCAGCGAGCGTATTCATCCTGTAACAAACGTATCTGTTCAGTCGGATGAGAAGACGCCCGCTGAACAACTGTGATAGCGCCGTTGGCGCGCGCCTGGCGCAACGCCTTATGGCCATAACCGTTCCACGTATAGAACAGGTCGCATGGTTCCAGATTACGACAAACCCAGCGATCGTATATTAGATTGTGTATAAGCACAGCTAAAGCGGTGGAATCATAAAGGGCGAGTTTCCGTATCAGCCGGCTAAGCGCTCCCAGGGCTCGAATTTTTACGTCAGGTAATTCTGTCGGCAGGTACGAGCCACATAAAAGGCGCCATAACATGCCGTGCCGGTAAAGTCCGCGCACCCCATAGTACGACGCATTTCCTATCCCACCACCAGGGAAACGAACCCCAATAGAATATACAACTTGAAGCGGAGTCAAGATGCTACTCCATATAACCCAGGTCTATTAACCGTTGCATGATTGCTTCGGTTCCAAAGTCGTTGTCCCAGCTAGGTTCGTCCTCCTCGGAGATAGGTTCTGTGAATGCTGTTTGTGGTGTGTTCTCTAAAAGTATGCGAAGTACTTCGCCGTCAGTATTCGCTGCAATAGGCAACTGTACAAGCGCCAGTAAAGTGGGAATCACGTCGACGATTGAAGCCTCAATTCCCTGCAGACCACGGCGGACATTATTGCCTTTGAGCACTAGTATACCGTGAGGCGTATGGGTACCGTATTCACGCTCTATCTCTATGTCGCGGACTAGAGGATCCGTCGGATATCCGGTGATCATGTGGTCTTTCCATGAGGCCGGTTCCAACACCAGTTCTGGTGGATTATCGCTTCGATCCGCCTGGGCATACACTTCGACGCCACTGTGAACCCTGGCAAATAGCCGCTTGCCGGAATCATCCTCAAGGTTCTCTAAAGCCGAACGTAATTCTTCACACAACCTGCCCGCTTCAGCTTCCGAAATTGGCCTGGATTGATTTCCCTTTTTCCGGTTAATGTAGATCGCGCCCATACCCGTAAACGCATATGCACTAGTCCGTGACCAATCGATGTTGTCATTGGCCACGGCCAAACGGGGGTCAGCAACGAGAAGTGGCGTGGACAGGAGCCGGCGCAACGAAAGCGGTAGACGGCGCCACATAGCTAATATCAACTTTCCGAGAGAGCCTGGACCTGGAACCCGTTTCCAGAAACGGGCCGCAATCTGTCTCTTGAAGGACAACACACCTAGATCGGTCAGCGCACGGTATAGCGAAATATAACGATCGGCCGGCGTGGAGCCGTGGTCTGACAGGAGGCATACCAGCGGCTCGCCGTCGCAAGCTGCCAGAATCGTCCCTAGCGCCTGATCAGCCGCCTCATAAACGGCGCTGATATGGCCAAAATCGCGTGTGCGATGATTGATTGAATCGGTTCCTGAAAACACGACGAACATCAGTTCCGTCGGCTCATTGGCAATCAGCCACGCCGCGTGTTCGCCCTGGTCCCTGGTAAGCCGAACCCAGTCCTCGACAAACGCTTTCAACGATCCGCGAGATTGCTGCGGATTTTGAGCCGCCATAAGTCTAATTTCTTCTGTCAGGACGTCATACGAGTGGCCCTTTCTCTGCCACTGCGCCAATAGGTCGCCGGGATAACAAATACGCGGCGATTGCACCGGACTGTCAAACCCGGTTACCATGTAACCGTCCAACTTTTCGGCCGGGAATGTCATCGGAACGTTCAGTACCGTACTGCGCCAACCATAGCGGCCTACCCACTTCCAGATCGGCGTACCTCGATATCCAACCAGGTTCGTGGGCACAATCCTTTCACCGTCCGGATGGAGACGTACGCCGTCAAAAACCCCAGTGTTCGCCGGGCTCATCCCTGTGACAAGTGACGGCCATGCCACATTCGTGAACGGAGGAATTGTCGATGTCAGGGTCGCTCGCGCACCTGCTTCCAAAAGGTTCTGAAGATTTGGCAAGCGCCCAGCCGCCAGCAACGGGTCAATGTATGACCACGTCGCGCCATCCCAACCGACAATGAGCGCCTTCAATTTTGACATAAGACCAACTATCAGAGGTAGCCTAGCTGCCGAAGCTGCTCGCGGATCTCTTCGTCCTGTACTTCACTATAGGACGCCGCTTCACTCGCTTCAACTCTGGCAGGCACGTCACTTGTCTGTACAGGATTCTGGTGCCTGTATTGCGCGCTCAGCATCTCCTCCAACACCCGCCCGTCGACGTCGAACGGCACAGGGATACCCAGCAAGTGTAAGATTGAAGGCGCCAGGTCCATCAAGGAAGCACCTTCAATCCTCTTTGCTGCAATGGATGGCCCGCAGGCCAATAGAATGCCGTCATAAGTATGCCCGCCCTCGACAAGTCCATTCTTCTTTCCCCCATCGCCCAAAATATTAAAGAAATTGTTGTACTCGATAACAAGGTCGGGACATTCGTCCTCAAATGGGCCGTCGTAAACGTCGCGACCGCGGTGCACGGCGCGAATGACTCGTTCGCCCGTCACAGGATCGCGATCCGAGAGCAGGTAATCGGTTAAATCCACGAGAAGTTTCTCGCGTTCCGATGCACTCACCGGTCCCCGGGCAAAGCGCCGATCTTCGTTAATCCATATTTGCAGCCCGAAGTTAGAGACGATTACCCGCGACCGTGAATAATCCATCGACGATGCATTGGGCATTACGCCGGCCTTCCGTAGCGAAGACTTCACGATCTCGCGACGCCCGGGCGTCAAACCTTTGATTAGCTCGCGTAGAAACGGATAGCGTCCATAAGCGTTCACCGCAAACTTGAGAAGCCGATCGGAAATGGCGCTACTTTTCCCTTTGGCGCCCCGTGCATAGATATACCCGCTTTCCAGCAGCCGCTGGAAGAGGTATTGGCGCGGCCGCACACTGCCAAAGCCATGGTCGGAAATGACTAACGCCGTGCACTCTCCGGCAGCGGCTATCAGTTCCCCGAGGATGTGGTCGCACTGCTCGTAGCCACGATAGAAGGCTTGCCGGTACGTTTCAGCCTCATCCCGATAATAATTTGGGTGAGCAGGGTCGGCATAGGTCCAGAAAACATGCGCCATGTTATCTGTAATGGAGAATACGACCATGAAGAAATCCCAGGTCTCCTCGGAAACCAGATGTTGCAACAACTTTCGCCGCCCAACCATCACGTTCTCCCATTCATCGATAAAGCGCTGGCTGCGATCGAACCCGTTCTCCGGCAGCGCTACACGAATTTCACTTCGCAATTCCGGTGGGAGGGTTGACTGCATGTCGGCTGGGTACGTAAACACAGTTTCCGCTGTGCGTGGCGTCCCATAGCCAGTAATCATAAGGCCGTTTAGCGGGCGAGGCGGGTAAGTAAAAGGGACGTCCACCAGAATCGTTCGCTTTCCGTGGTCATTCAGCAGATCCCACAAGGTCTTCTCACGATGGCGATGAGTCCTTAACGTGTGAAATTCGTACGTTTCCCGATTAATCTCCTGAAAGTCAAAGATACCATGCCGTCCCGGATTTTTTCCTGTGAAGACGGTGGTCCACGCCGCCGGCGTTACCGGTGGCACTGTCGACTGC
>JAICPS010000133.1 GCA_025929715.1 Anaerolineae bacterium
GCTGGTAGACGCCGATATGATTCGTGCGCTATACCGCGCCTCTCAAGCGGGCGTACAGGTCGATCTCATCGTGCGCGGAATCTGCTGTCTGCGACCCGGACTGCAGGGGGTCAGCGAAAACATCCGCGTGCTGAGCATCGTGGGGCGCTTTCTGGAACACAGTCGCATCTACTACTTTCGCAATTGTGGTGAGTCTGAGCTATATGTGGGTAGCGCCGATCTAATGCCGCGCAACATTGAACGGCGCGTCGAAGTGCTATTCCCCGTGCGCGATCCAATCCTGCGCCAGGAGATCGTTGACAATATTCTGAATGTGCAGTTGCGCGATAATGCGAAAGGCTATTGGCTCCAAAACGACGGCGCATATAAGCGCGCAAGTGCGCCGATTCTCGGGGAAGACAGCGCCACACCATTTTTCAGCAGCCAGGCTTGGTTTCTGAACGGCCGCACGACGCTGTTGCAGCCGCAAATGCCGGAAGTTGGGGATTTGTAGCCGCAGAATCATTCCGCGTTTCGCCTCGACGGCTAGCGTGCAGCGCCCAGAATCACAGCCACGAACCAGATCAGAAAGTCATACTTGAGTATTTGGCTCAGCCGCTCCAGCCGCCGTCCTGGAACGCCGCGCTTCACCTGCAACATCACGTACACAACCACGGGGAAAACGCCAAAGGCCACGATATACGCATAGACCGGATTATAGACCGGCAGAACGTCGGCGAAAGGGGCGAAGATGCTGCAAACGTTCAGAACCGAACAGAACGAAAGATCTTCACGGTAGACCTTGATCAGATACGGAACCAACATCACCCACACGGTGATGCCTGTCGTCACGTAAAAGAATATGCGCGCCGTCCGTTTACCCCACACCGTTGCAATGGTATTGACCTGCTGCCGTAAATCGCCTTCGTAATCGGCTATCGTCTTAAGCACCTCTCGCCCCAGTATGGCCGTGGTGATAATCACTGCCAGCCACAGGGTCGGTCGCACGTTGCCGGCTGCCGTGCCGCCAAAAATGACAGTCATGGCCGATGTGACCGCTACGGTGAGGTTGCCCATCAGCACGGTGCTCTTCAACTTCCACGAGTAGAGGTAAAGAACGAGGCTAAAGACGAGGACGATCAGAAAAGAGGGTAAATTGATGAAGGCTGCGAGGATTAGCGCGATCTCTGTGAGAACCAGGGAAAGGATTACGGCGGCGCGTGGGCTAATAATACCGGCAGGCAGCGCGCGCTGCGGCTGGTTTATCTTATCAATCTCGATATCCAAAAAATCGTTCCAGGAATTTCCAGCGCCCGTAACCAGAAAAGCAACCACGGCCGCCAGCGCCACATTTAGCCATTCGCCCGTACCGGCGACGTAACCCCCCAGAAAGACGGCAAGCGCACCACTGAAGGCGTTAAATGGCCTGGCAAGCTTATATAGTCCCTTTAGCTGCATCATGCTCTCGCCTCCTCCACTCATGATCCGCGATCGTTAATCTGTTATATGCCGTAAGTCTAACAGAGAAAACCCGAAAATGACAAAATAGAAAGGATTAATTGAGAAAGATTTATGCCACGAATTTTCACGAATTTCACAAATTATACGAGCAAAATTAGTGTCACCGAGTCGTCTCGGCTTCGTTGCCTATTCTAGATCTACTGAGATGCCATAGACGATCGGGTTTCAACGGAATTTCGAGGATTTCCAGGCCTGGCACAGCCAGGGCATCCTCCAGCGCCTGGGCAAACAACGGACCAACGGGAATAGCGCCTGCTTCGCCTGCGCCCTTCACGCCCATCGGATTGAGGGGAGAGGGTGTCACCGTGTGTCCTACGTCGATGCGTGGAACGTCCAACGAGGTAGGTAGCAGGTAGTCCATAAATGTGCCCGTCAACAACTGCCCGTTCTCGTCAAAAACAAGCTCTTCGTAAAAGGCATTCCCTAGCCCCTGGGCCACCCCACCGTGGATCTGGCCGTCGAGGATCAGCGGATTGATGACGTGTCCACAGTCATGCACGACAGCGTACTTGAGGATCTGCACAAGCATCGTTTCAGGATCGACCTCGAGGATCATGGCGTGCACACCGCTGGCGGTCGCGCCGCGTTCCGGGCCGAAATAATTTGTAGCTTCGAGCCCCGGTTCCGTGCCCGGTTTTACCGCGCCTCGCAGCGGGTTGGCCAGTTGTGCCAATTTGCCGAGCGTCACGCCGCGATCCGGTGCGCCCTTGACCCGAACCTCACCATCGACAATTTCAAGGTCCTCCTCTGCCGCTTCCAGGTGGTCGCCGGCAAAGCGCAAGATTTTCTGGCGCACGTCGCGCGCAGCTTCGTTGACCGCGTTTCCGGCCACGACCGCGCCACGGCTGGCGAACGTGCCCCCGCCCCAATAAAACTGGTCCGTATCCCCGGTGACCACGTCCACATCACGAACGTGTACGCCAACCTGGTCGGCCACTATCTGGGCATAGCTGGTGTAGTGACCCTGGCCCTGGGTGCCGATGCCCGTTACCAGTGACACTTTTCCGCTGGCCAGCACCTGCACACGCGCTCCCTCATAGGGTCCAATCCCGGTGCCCTCGACATAGGCCACGACCCCTATTCCCACGTGACGGCCCTCCGCCCGCATCTGTGGCTGGACGTTCTCGACGAACTCTTGATAGCCGATTATCTCCAGCGCCTTGTCCAGAACCGGCTCATAGTTCCCACTGTCGTAGTAAAGCGGCGCGAAATCCTGATATATGATTTCATTGTCGTAAGGAAAGGCCTCGGGCGCAATGAAGTTTCGACGTCTGATTTCGTTGCGATCCAGACCCACTTCTCGGGCGGCAAAATCGAGCAGTCGCTCAATGACAAATACGCCATGCTGGCGTCCCGCGCCGCGGTACGGGGTCACGATGGGCTTGTTGGTGAATAGCGCGCGAAATTCGGAGTAGTAGTTGGGAATGTGATAGGGACCCAGCAGCGTGCACTGGCTATTGATGGGTACAGTGAGTCCATAGGGCATGTAGGCGCCGCCGTCATGCAGAAAGACGTCGTGCACGCCTAGAATACGCCCCTCTTCGTCTAGCGCGATCTCTGCGTCGTGCAACTGGCCGCGCTCCTGTGTCGTCGCCACGAAGTTTTCTGAACGATCTTCGATCCACTTCACGGGACGGTCCAACTGCATGGCGGCCCAGGGGATCATCACTTCTTCGGGATAAAACATCATGATCTTAGGGCCAAAGCCGCCGCCAATGAACGGGGCAATGACCCGCACTTGCTTCTCTGAAAGGCCCAGCATCGGAGCCAACCCATTACGAATTGAAATGGGCGCCTGGGTCGTATCCCAGATCGTGAGCTTTTCCGCCTTCCCATCCCACTGTGCCACAATCCCGCGGTTCTCCATCGCCGCGGCCGTCCCGCGGTCATACCAGAAGCGACGCTTCAACACATGCGCCGCCTGTGCCCTTGCCCGCATATAATCGCCCTTGGTCTGTACCACGTGAGCCCCGACGTTTTGAGGCACGTCGTCGTGAACCAGGGGCGCTTCGTCGCTTAGCGCTTCCTGTAAATCGACCACAACCGGCAGCGGCTCATAATCGACCATCACGTCGGCCGCCGCATCTTCGGCGATGTAACGCGATTCGGCCACAACCATGGCCACAGCTTCACCTACGTGGCGCACCTTTCCCCGCGCCAGTGGCACCTGGGTGCGCTCATGAAAGACAATATCTTTGATTGGCGGCGGCGAGACCAGCAGCGGTCCGTGCTGCCAATAGTCGCCCAGATCGTCGGCGGTGTACACGTCTAGAACCCCGTCGCGGGCCAGCGCTTCCGATACGTCGATATTTCCCAGCCGCGCGTGCGCGTAAGGGCTCCGCACAAAAGCCACGTGCGCCATCTCCGGCAAGTGCACGTCGTCCACAAACAACGCCCGCCCCGTCAACAACCGTGGATCTTCGTTCCGACTGACCCGCTCACCAAAAAACCGCGTTGCACTCATAAGTACACCCCTTTACCCTTCACGGAACGCCACAAACCGCCCCCACATAGACGCCGTTTCCATCCCTTTTTGCACGAATCCACCGATGAAATACCGTCCGCTTTCCGCCTGGGCGATTTCCTTTCCCAGGTTTTCCGCGTGCACGATACTTTTAGGGAACAGGTTCAGATGCATATCCTGATAGTACTTATCCAGCGGGTACATCTCGTCCCAATCTTTGCCATAGCGCTCGATAAGTTTTCGATTGGCTTCCTCGAAAGTGCGCGGATGCCAGTTGCGCTGGATGGTATTCATAGGATGCTCCATCGCCACGCAGTCCACGCCCAGCCATTTGATCTGCTTCTGGATGCACCAGTCAGCGAAGTCCGGTGATGGGCCGGGATGCTTGATCATGTAGCGAAACTCGTCAGAGTCGGAACTATCCCAGCCGTACTTATACCAGCCAGTCTTAATGATCAGAATATCGCCCGGCCGCACATCCACCACCTGCTCCACCATCGCCGGCGTATAGACGCTAGAATTGCTGACGGAATCAGAGATATCGGCGATGGCTCCCGGACCAAACCAATAATCAAACGGCATTTCGCCAATCGTGCGTCCCGCAGCGTGGAAATGCTTCTCACCGTCCATGTGTGAAGCCAGGTGGAAACTCGCGCGACAATGCGCGTTGTTGCGACCCAGACCGAAATTCTGCCCCCCGACGCGCCGCGTATATTTGATGCTCAAGGGCTCATAGTTAGCCCACTGCGGCGTTTGCACACTGAACGGCAGCGTCATATCCAGCATTTGTGAAGCGCCCATGAAATCGAACAACGCTTGCTCGTCATTGCCCGCCGGTGGCCGCAAGGCAATTGCGCGACACCACGCCGACTCTACTTCCATGAACGGGATCGGGTAGAGCATGATCCAGGCTCGCTGGTTCGTTAGCTCGTCGATCTGCCCGCCCAGGCCCTCCGCGAGTAGCAGACCCTCGCGCGGCATCGTGATGTGAGTCAGCTCGTGATACGCCTCAGGCGGAAACAGCTCATCCCACGATTTGCCGTGTGTCTCGCGCAATTTTGCTTCCGCTTTCTCAAATTCACGCGCATGCATGTAGCGGATGTTGGTGTTCATGGGATGCTCGGCGCATCCGCAATCCACGCCGATCACTTTCAGCTTCATACCCAGCGCCCACTGGAAAAAGTCGGGAGAAGGGCCAGGATGGCGCACGAAATAGCCAAACTCCTTGTTCTCGACGCCGCCCTGCGCCGCCGGGTTGGCAACGTCCGGTTGATCCCAACCGTAGCGATGATAGCCGGTATTGACGATCAGAATATCGCCTTCCTTGACCCTGACGCGATCGGCGATCATTTGCGGCGTATAAAAGCCGTAGTCGTGGGCTTCGTCAGAAACATCCACGACGACCCCTTCTCCGCACAGCGCCTCCAACGGTATGTCGGCGATGGCGCGTGCTCCTGAATGGAAAGCACGCGGACCCACCAGGTGCGTACCCGTATTATTGCTCCATTCGATCAACTGGCCGTTCGCTCCCTGCCCGCCGCCCCACGCGCCTGTCAGGCGTTTAAAGAAATGAACTTGCAGTGGCATTTCGCCGGGCCAGGGAGGCGTAAAAATACTCAACCCCTGTGTCAGATCATACCATTGCGCATCGCAGAGCGTCTCGACGAACTGGTCACGTTCCATCTATAACCTCTTCCTTAAAAATCCTGAAAATCTGTGTCACCGTGTACAGGCCCGTGTATGGGCATCTACGTCCCATTCCTTCTTTTTCGACGGTCCTCTAGTACGTCGCTCCACGACCGCCCAACCGCTCCACGTGCTGCGGATCAAAGCAATCGCCATACTTCGTCTTCGGCATTTGCTCCTTGCGCGCCATCAACGTCTCGTACTCGCCGTCCTCGACCATGGCTACCAGCCGGGTTATGCTGGCTTCGCCATCTACGAAACGCCAGGGAAAACAGCCCACTTGGACACGGCGGTTGACCAGAAGATCGATGTCTCCCCCGGCGCACTCCACGTGGATGATTCCTTTGTGGAACATCCACAGGTGCATCATCTGGTATGTTTCTGGCGTGAAGAAATCGGACAGGCCCATGTCATACTTTTCGCGAAAATGGCGGTCAGCCTTCTCGGCCTGCGCCGGCATCCAATCACGCACTTTCGTGTTCATGGGATGGTCCGCGCTCCCACAGTCGACGCCAAGCCACTTGATCTTCTTATCTTCGCACCAACGAGCAAACTCCGGCCCTGGACCGGGATGCATCACCATGTAGCGCACCTCGTTGCCATACGGCTGGTCCCAGCCAAAATGGTGGTATCCCGTATGAATGATCAGAATATCCCCTTCACGAACGTCCACCCGCTCCTCGATCATCTCCGGCGTATAAACGTCGTAATCGCCGCAGCAGTCGCTGAGATCGACGATAGCCGCGTCTCCCGTCAAAAAGTCAAAGTCCAGCGAGGCGATGTCCTTGCCCGGAGTATAAAAATGAATTTCCCCATCCAGGTGCGTGCCAACGTGATTACTATGCGTCACCAGCTGTCCATTCGCCCCATTAGGCGCCAGTCGCTTGAAATACTTCACCTGGAGCGGTTCGTACGTCGGCCAGGGCGGCGTTGCGACACCCAGCGGTATCGTTAGATCGATGAACTTCATAGATAACTCTCTCCAAATGCTACCAGGGCTTCTTCAAAAATCGAAATCGGTGGGCGCACGAGCCCGGCGCCCACCTGGCCCACGCCTGCCTCTTTGTGTGCGATGCCAGTGTTGATACGCGGCGTAATTCCCAGCTCCACGACCTTGCGGATGTCGATTCCCGTAGGTGAACCACGAAAGTCCAGGAAAGGAATCGTAAAGTGATCGTGTTCCGTCTCGGTAATTTCATACATTTCCAGTGTGGCATTGAGCGCGTCTTGCGCCGAGCCGCTGATAAAGCTGACGATTGCAGGCGCAGCCGCCATGGCGAAAGCGCCAATGCCCGCCGTTTCAGTGATCGTGCTGTCGCCAATGTCGCCGCTGGCATCCTCCGCCGTGTATCCTGGAAAATACAGGCCGTCGGGTTGGCCCACCGGGCCTGTGAACCAGCGGTCGCCCAATCCGCTGACCCGCATGCCAAAATCGGTTCCGTTACGCGCCATCGTCGTAACGATGGTGCTGCCTTCAACGCCATGCGCCGCGTCGCACATCGCCTTACAGCCGGCCATCACCGGGTTCAGGACGCTCAGCGCGTTGTCTGCCAGGAACTGCAAAACGCTCGCCTTTTCGCCATCCGGGGCATCCGTTGCAGCAATCAGGGGGCTCAGACGACTCGTATAGATAAACGAGCCGGCCTTGTTACGATTGTGTCCCTCGTCGCCCATGTGCAGCGACTCCGACAAGAGCGCGCGAATGTCGATGCCGTTTTCACTCTGCTCTAGCGCCTGGGCCAAAATAGGCCCCATCGTACTGTTCATCCAGCGCAGCTTCTCTAAAACCTCCTGGCTATAGGCCCCGTAACGCAAGACTTTGCCATAGCCTTCGTTCAAGTTGGAGTAGGCCGTGTTGCCGTGCGTCTCGTTTTCCACGACATAGACCGCCATCGAGGCCGACGTTACACCCGCCATCGGTCCAACCGCCTGGTGATGATGGCAAGGTTCCAACCTTACTTCACCCGACGTGACCAAAGCGCGTGCGCCGTCCCAGTCTCCGGCAAGCCCTTCAAAGAGAATCGCGCCGACGATGGCGCCACGCATCGGACCAGAGGCGCGCTCCCAGGTTATCGGTGGACCGGCGTGCAACAACAAGTTGTCGTTCATGCCGGGGATCACGTCGCGGGCGCGGGCAACGCCCTTCAATATTGGCCGTGAACTGACCATGCGCTGCACAGCCGTTTGGTTGGCCCTGTCAAAATCAACCACTTACATCCTCCTGTTTCAAGTCGCGACCACATTTATCCAGAAACTGTCATGCACTTGAAAGTACGCCAGTTTCTGGATAAGCGATCATCAGCGTTCTAGCTCTATACCCGCCGGCAGCCAATCCTTAGGCAGATTCAATAGACTGAGGTGGTACTTGTATACCGGACCGCCAAAGTATTTGCGGGCGTTCTTGCGACGCCTGCGCTGTCCGCTGCGCCAGTCATTCACCGCCTGAGCAATAACCGCGGCAAGAAGTCCTCGAGCACCGTTAAGGTTTCTACGCATTATTCGTCTCATTAGCGCCTCTCTGACAACTGGCAGGACCGGTGCTACAAATGGACCGGACCGGCTCAGGCGTCGTGCTGAAGATTACATAGGTCACTTCTTTAAGATAGATGGATTTCTTTCGTTAATAGTCTGCCGTCTTCGATAATTGCCTGCCCGGCGCCCTCATTAACCACCCGTACCGCGTCACGGGCAACAATATCACGACCAAACTTTACATCCCCCACCACTTGAAACTGCCGGCAGGCGAACAACGACGGGGGTCCATAAGGGAAACGCTCGTCTAGCTGGCCAATAAGCCGGTAACAGCAAGGGTCAAGATCCACGAGCAATCCGGAATCGTCACGCGCAGGATCGACGACAATGCGATAATCTTCTGTGAGCACGTAGGCATCGGATCGCACCGCCAGCAGGTCGTCCGTCGTCTTAACCGGCGTAAAACGGTCGCGTGGAACCCGCACTGCGCCTGCTCCCTCGAATACGGCAATTGCCGATCCCATAGCCGTTTCCATTTGGTAGACCGGAGTGGACGCGCTATTTCGAGGATCCACCGTCTTCGCGTTGCGGATCATCGGCAGCCCCAATACATTATCGCGCTCCCGCAGCACGCGTTTCAGCGACGGCAGATGCAGCCAAAGATTGTTCGTATTAAAGTATCGATGCCGCCCAATATCCTGAAATGCCTCCTGGTCCTCCGGTGGACATTGCGCCGATTCGCGGAGGATCAATTGGCCGCCCGCCGTTTGCGCCAGGTGTCCTCCCTTGCGGTCGGCGGGGGTGCGATCGGCAACTTCCATCAAAAAGGGCAGCTGTCGATCGGCGAAATAACCCAGGATCGTAAGATCCAGTACCGCGCCAAGATTGTCGGCATTAGAAACAAAGGCAAATTCAAAACCCTTCTGCAGCAAGCTATCTAACGTGCCGCTCGTGACCAGCGCCGCATAAATGTCGCCGTGCCCGGGCGGGCACCATTCCAATTCCACATCGTCAGCCCAGCTTACCGGCCCGAGGTCTTCCTGAACAACCCTGGGAATCTTGTGCTGCAGAAAATCGAGTGGCGCTGCTTGCTCGGCCAACGAGGGGTAGCGGCTCAAAGCCTGCAACGAATCTTCCCGCGTATTGAAGCTGTTCATCAATATCAAGGGCACGCCCGCATGCTGCGCCTGGCGCGCAATAACGTCCAGGAAGGTGAGGTCGCGCTTTATTCTCAACAGCGATTTCGCCCGTTCCAGGCCCATACTGGTACCCAGCCCGCCATTAAGCTTCATCAGCACGGTCTTTTGTATTACGCTTTGTCCCTTCTCGCCCAGTTCCTCCGAAAAAGAGCTGGCGTCAGGCAGGCGCTGGACAGGTCTGATACTCGATTCAGGTATCAGGCCCGTCTGGCCTGCCAGCAGTTGCCGGTAATAATGTTTGAAAGTGCGGATGATAATCTCGGGTAGTTGCTCGTCACGCATGCGACGTTCAAATGGAGCAAACCTTTCACGTTCCTGATGATCGTCGCCAACATCCTTTTCGCGCCAACTTGGGGACACTCCGGTACTTTCTGTGCTCATCCCGCCCCACTGATCTCGTCCTCAATCTCCAGCGCCAGCGCTCCCTCAGGCGTTAAACCGCC
>JAICPS010000351.1 GCA_025929715.1 Anaerolineae bacterium
AGCATAGGTATAACCCGCTCTTTCCTCATCGCGCAGCAAGGCGTGTTCGGGTCCTACACTGGGATAATCCAGCCCCGCGCTGATACTGTGCGTTTCCCTTATCTGCCCATCCTCGGTCTGCATTACGTAGCTCTTGGTGCCATGTAATACACCTATTCTGGATACGTTGGGATCTGCGAAGCGAGCCGCGTGCCGGCCGCTATCGATTCCTGCGCCGCCGGCTTCGACGCCCACAAGGTCCACGCCTGGATCGTCGCGAAACGCGTCAAAAATGCCCATCGCATTGCTGCCGCCGCCCACACAGGCGACGACGAGATCTGGCAGCCGCCCTGCCTGCTTTACTATCTGTTCGCGCGCCTCGCGGCCAATGACGCTCTGAAAATCGCGGACCATCATAGGGTAAGGGTGAGGGCCGAGGACCGAGCCCAGCAGGTAATGTGTGCTACCGACGTTGGTTACCCAATCACGAATGGCCTCATTAATGGCATCCTTGAGCGTCTTGCTACCGCTCCGCACAGGGCGCACCGTTGCTCCAAGTAATTTCATACGAAACACGTTTGGTTCCTGGCGTGCAATGTCTACGGTACCCATATAAACGATGCACTCCAGCCCAAGCAATGCACACGCGGTAGCCGCGCCCACACCGTGCTGCCCGGCGCCGGTCTCGGCTACGATTCGTCGCTTGCCCATGCGTTGCGCCAAGAGCGCCTGTCCCAGCGCGTTATTGATCTTGTGCGCGCCGCTGTGGTTAAGATCCTCCCGTTTGAGATAGATGCGCGCCCCACCGAGCGATTCGCTAAGTCGCTTCGCATAGCTAATCGGAGATGGCCGGCCGACATAGGTCTCGAGTAAAGAATCCAACTGATTCTGAAACTCGGGATCGTTGCGAGCGTTTTCGTAGGCTCCCAGCAGCTCCTCGAGTGCCGGCATTAGGCTCTCCGGCACGAACTGACCTCCGTAAGGACCAAACTTTCCACGGCTATCAGGCAGGGACGTGGTGTCACGGCGCATCATGTACCTCCTTTCGCCCCTCGTTCGTTGCGTGCAGCCGAAATAAAGTCGCGGACGAGGGCGTGATCCTTCCGGCCTGGGCTCGCCTCGACGCCACTGGCGACGTCAACCGCGAACGGTCGCACTTGTTGAATCGCCTGCGCTACGTTGCGAGGCGTCAGACCACCGGCAAGCATCAATCGTGGCACTTCCTGTGCTAGCTGCGCCGCCATATCCCGATCGACTCGACGGCCGGTGCCGCCGGGCAGATCCGGATGATAGGCATCCAATAAAAGGCTGGGATGGCCGTTTGCTGCATCCGGGCTGACATACCATTCGGCTTCGGCCTGTGCTTCTGCCAGCGAAGTCGGACGCAGCGCTTTATAGCTCCGCTGGTAAAGGGGTGAGTCAGGATCTCCGATAACGCCAGGTGGTTCGCTGCCGCTTAACTGCGCGAGGTCAAGCAGGCAGCTATCCAGGACGAACGCCACGTGGTCTGGGGATTCGTCGACGAAAACGCCGACCAGGGTGGGACAAAATTGCCTGCGCCGCATTGCTGCAGCAATCTTTCTCGCCTCGGCGATCGAAATGAAGCGTTTGCTGCGATCCCAAAAGATGAAACCGAGATAGTCGGCGCCGGCCTCCGCGGCAGCGACGGCGTCATCGAGATTTGTGATGCCACATATTTTGACCTTTGTCGGGCTCATGGCTGCAAGTGTATCACAGCGCTTAGGAGGTATAAAGCGCAGTCCTGGACCGCGAGCATGCTGCTCACGCTTGCAGACAATAGGCCCGCGCTCCGAGAATGCGCTAAGCCTGGACAGCAGATGACCTCAGATCGCTTTCTGTTATAATGGCGCCGGCTATCAGGCAGTGTTGCATACGAACCTGAAGCCACCTGCGATGCAGCCACAAAGGAAAAGCGTATGCCGTTAGACATTGTCGTTGGAACACAATGGGGCGACGAGGGCAAGGGTCGCATCACCGACCTGTTGGCATCAGAAGTGGATATAGTGGCCCGCTTTAGCGGAGGCGATAACGCCGGGCATACAGTTACCATAGGCGACGAAATCTTCAAGTTGCATCTTATCCCTTCCGGCATCGTGCACAGCCGTCCAGAATGTCTCATCGGCAACGGCGCGGTGGTTAACCCTCAGATCCTTTGGGCGGAAATCGAAAATTTGCAGGAGCGTGGTGTGGAGGCCGGCCCACAGAGATTGAAGCTCAGTCGCCACGCGCATTTAATTACGCCGGCTCATGTCGCTTTAGACATTGCGCGAGAAGAGAACCGCGGAGGAGAGGCCATCGGCACGACCCTGCGCGGTATCGGACCCGCTTATACCGACAAGACCAGTCGCGAAGGCCTGCGCGCCACCCTCCTGGATCAGCCAGAGGAACTGGCGGAAGCCGTTAAGGACCACGTCCGGCAGAAAAACGAGGTGTTGCGGGCTCTGTATGGGCAGGAGGGTCTGGATCCTGAAGCCGTGGCTGAAGGATACGTAAACTATGCACGGAGGCTGGGCCGATACCTGGTTGAAAGTAGCATCTACCTGCACACTGCCCTGCAAAAGAATCGTCGCATACTCGCCGAAGGCGCGCAGGGCACCCTTCTGGATCTAGATCACGGTACCTATCCTTTTGTGACCAGCTCTTACCCAACTGCCGGAGGTGCGCTGGTCGGCCTTGGTGTAGGTCCGGGCGTCGTGCGCCATGTGATCGGTGTGGCGAAAGCATTCACGACCCGGGTCGGCAGCGGGCCATTTCCCACGGAGTTGCACGACGAACAGGCGGGTCGCTTACGCGGCACGGGCGACAATCCCTGGGACGAATACGGTACCACGACCGGCAGGGCCCGGCGCGTTGGCTGGCTGGATGCTGTAATTCTCCGCCACGCGGTACGTGTAAACGGCCTGACTGAACTGGCGCTAACCAAGCTCGACGTGCTCAGCGGCTGGGACGAGATTGACGTGTGTGTAGCTTATGAGCTGGATGGCGAGCGCATCGACTTCTTCCCCAGTGACCAGCAAATGCTTGAAAGGGTGAGGCCGGTTTATCGGCGTTTGCCCGGCTGGATTCAGGATATTACAGGCGCTCGCCGCCTTGCCGATCTGCCCCTGCAGGCCAGGCATTACATTGATTTTGTCGCCGAGGCCAGTGGCACACCGGTTACGATTGTCTCTGTTGGTCCAGCTCGCGAACAGGTTATCTGGGACCGTTAAGACAAGCCTTTAACGTCAAGGCCGACGCCTCTGACTTACAGGTTAAATTTTACGTGGACGACCTCCCCGTCCTGCACCACGTACTGTTTTCCTTCCAGCCGTAGTTTCCCAGCGCTGCGCGCGGCCGCCAGGCTGCCGCTGGCAATTAACTCCTCGTAAGCGACAACCTCGGCGCGAATGAAGCCTTTAGCCAGGTCAGAATGGATCTCCCCCGCGGCGTCCAGCGCCGTAGCGCCGCGCTGTACTGTCCAGGCTCGCACCTCGTCTTCGCCCACGGTGAAAAACGATTGTAGCCCAAGAAGATCGTAGCTAAGCGCAACAACGCGTGCCAGTCCGCGTTGCTTGACGCCAAACTCTGCCATGAATAGTTCCAAATCCTCGCCCTCAAGTTGCGCGAGCTCTGCCTCCAGCTTCCCGCGCAGATTGACCGTGACGCTGTGGCCGTGGTGGTAAGGTACGCTGACTTCGTCCTGGTCGTCTCCAATATTGATCAGCACAAGTACAGGCTTCAATGTCAGCAGGCCATAGCCTCGTAATCCCTTGAGCTCTTCATCGCTCAATGCTACGTCGCGTAGAGGAACTTCGTTTGAAAGCTCATTGTGGAGGCTCTCAAAAAGGGCAAGCTCGTTTTGCGCCGCGGCTCTGTCCTTCAGCGCCGCTTTCTGCAAACCCTCCCGCAGTCGTTCCATGCGTCCTTCGACCACGACAAGATCGCTGAGGAGCAGCTCGGTGTCCAGGGCCCGGAGATCACGACCGGCGTTTACCGAGCCTTCGGGATGGGGCGCTTGGACATTTTCAAACGCACGCACGACGTGCACAAAGCCGTCAAGTCCGCCCAGGTGGTTGACGAGAGGACCGCTCAATCCACCACTCTCGCCACTTCCCTTCTGCAGGCCCGCCACGTCGGTGTAGGTTACCTTGGCATACGTTACCTTGCGCGGGTGAAACAGTTCTGCGAGCCTGTCCACGCGGGGATCAGGCACGTCCACGACCGCGGTCAAGACCTCAAAGCGGCCGCCCATACTACGCCCTGTTGGCGCGTCACCGCTTGTCAAGGCGTTAAAAATCGTCGTTTTTCCTGCGCCGGGCAGGCCGATAATGCCAAGTTTCATTACTCTACAGCACCTCTTGCTAAAATAGATAGGTGCACCCAATGCAGGCGCATACCAAAACGCCGGATAGTATAGCAGAAGTTCCGGAAATCCGTGTAACCAATTGCCGGTCTCGTTTGTCATACTCTGTGAATTCGAACATTAGCCCCATATTCCAACGTCTGCAGGAATCCGGAGAATGAGAAATGGACCGGCGCGATGGAAACTGATTTGATGACCTATGATCGGCGCGCAGACCATCTAAGCGAACAGGTCGTAGCCCTTTTTGAAGGGTACCATGAACCGATCTTCGCCTACCTTTATCGCCTGGTGGGCGATGCGGAGTGGGCGCATGACCTAGTTCAGGAAACGTTCCTACGCCTTTTCGAAACGAGAAACCGTCTACCGGACGTCGATAATCCTCGCGCCTGGGTATATCGCATAGCCAGCAACCTGGCCTTCAATGCGCTGAAGCGCCGCAGGCACTTTAGCTGGCTACCCTGGCGGGACAGCGACTCTTCGCAACAAGTACCCCTGGGCACGCATCCAGATCCGGCCGAGGATCTTCAGGTGCAGGGACAAGTTTCCAGGGCACTCGCAAAAGTGGCTCCCGATTATCGCGCCCCGCTCCTGCTTTACAGCCATTTCGGCTTCAACATTCGTGAAGTAGCAGAGGCACTCGAGATAAGTGAAGGGGCCACTAAGACGCGCCTGTACCGCGCGCGAGAAATGTTCCGGAAAGCATACCAAGAAGAGCAGCTCCAGAGCGAGGTGGACAGATGAAGCACTCCAGAAGATTGCATGAACAACTGGCAGCTTACAGGGATCTCCCGCCCGAAGAACGTCGAGAACTGATGGAAGCTCTCGAGGCCGACGCGTCTCTGGGCGTTCGATGGCTGCTCGCAGCGCGTGATCGTGCAG
>JAICPS010000401.1 GCA_025929715.1 Anaerolineae bacterium
CACCACCCAGTGGGCGATCGTGCACATCCTGGCGACGGCGATGGGCTTTTTCGGACTGCTCGGTCTTACAGGGATCTATGCCAGGCAGGTAGAAGAGTCTGGGTGGCTGGGACTGGTTGGGTACGTCCTGATGAGCCTCTGGCTGGTGAACCTGTCCCACTTTACCTTCATTGAAGTTTTTGTCCTGCCGCCGTTAGTGACGCAGGCGCCGACCGTGGTGGAGAGCGTCCTGGGCATCTTTACCAAATCCGCCGGAGAGATTAACCTCAGCGCCCTCTCCACAATTTATGACCTGAATGGGTTCATCGGGTATATGATCGGCGGCGTTCTGCTCGGCATCGCCACGTTCCGCGCTCGTGTCCTGCCCCGCTGGGCGGGCGCCTTGCTTGCCATCGGAGCCCTGCTGGTCCCTTTTGCCGCTGTGCTTCCGCCCGTGCATGAGGCAAAAGTGACCATACCGGGGGGGTTAGCTCTGGTGTGGCTGGGGTATTCGCTCTGGGCGGAAAAGCGGCAGCGAGCTGTGGAAGCAGTACCCGGCAGGGCAAGCCCCGGTTCCACCCAACCGGAAGCCAGCCAGGTGGTTTGAGTCATTTCGTGGAGTGAGGCACCTTGTGGATGCCTCACTCCGTAGTAACTCGCTCACTCATGATACATAGAAAGGAAATTTCAAAATGAAAGCAATCGTAGCGACAAAATACGGCGGACCGGACGTGCTTCAGCTCAAAGAGGCGGCGAAACCGACGCCGAAAGAGAATGAGATCCTGATCAAAGTCCACGCGACCACCGTCACCGCCGGGGACTTCCGCATGCGGAGTTTCACCGTGCCTCCCCTGTTCTGGCTCCCGGCGCGGCTCACGCTGGGTCTCACCAAGCCGAAACAACCAATCTATGGCATGGAGCTCGCCGGGGAAGTGGAAGCCGTGGGCAAAGGGGTCACCCGCTTCCAGCCAGGCGACCAGGTATTTGCATCGACCTTGGAGCATAATTTTGGCGCCTACGCCGAATATAAATGTATGCCTGAGAAAGGGATGGTGGCGATCAAACCTGCCAATATGAAGTACGAGGAAGCGGCTGCCGTTCCCATTGGTGCGACCACAGCCCTGCGCCTGCTGCGAAAAGGCGCGATACAGAGCGGACAAAGAGTCCTGATCTACGGCGCCTCCGGGAGCGTGGGTACCTACGCGGTCCAGCTTGCAAAGTATTTCGGCGCAGACGTAACCGGTGTGTGCAGCACGGCTAACTTAGGCATGGTGAAATCCCTCGGAGCTGACCACGTCATCGATTACACAAAAGAGGATGTTTCATCCAGAGAAGAACGCTATGACATTATCTTCGATACAGTTGGAAAATTCCCAACATCAAAAGCCTCGAAACTTCTCACGCCGAACGGGACCTATGAAACGATTGCCAAACTAAGCACAAAAGAAAACCTAGAAAATCTGGTCTTCGTCAAAGAACTGATCGAAGCGGGAACGATCAAAGCGGTCATCGACCGCTGCTATCCGCTGGAAGAGATGGTCGAGGCGCACCGCTATGTCGACTCGGGGCACAAGAAGGGGAACGTTGTCATCACGATTGATCACCATGACGGCACCTGAACAGAAACCCGGGCCTGACGCAGACCAGCCGACAGTCTATCAGATCCGCCTCAAAGGGCATCTGGGGCAGCGATGGCTGGAATGGTTCGAGGGACTGACGATCACGCTGGAAAAAGATGGCAACACGCTCCTGAGCGGACCTGTGGTCGATCAGGCTGCGCTGCATGGATTGCTAAAGAAAGTGCGTGACCTGGGAATGCCCCTGCTCTCGGTAAACTCCGTTGAACCAACCCCGCTAGATAACAAGCAGGCGCCCCAGGTCGGCGAGGTGCAAATCTAACCGGCGGCCCTTAGGCCGCCGGTGCTTAACCTCAATCGCCGTAGATATTGTTGATCTTCCAGACCTCGCCGCCAATTGTGACAACATAGGCGGTGTTCTTGATGATCTCGAGCGAGGTCGGCCGGTCCAGCTCATCGACAATAGTCTTGAGAGTGCCGTTCTTTCTGACCCGCATGAGCGCGCCGGTGTTCGGTTGTGCTGGAGCCCCCTCGAACGGGCCATCCCAGAAGCCCTGCGAGAGGGCAAAGAGCGTGCGCTCGCGCCCGAACTCCACGTCAATAGCCATCCTGACTCCGGCGGCGACTTCAGTGGCAGTCGTCGACTTCGGTCTGAACATAACGACCTTGCCATCTTCCGTCTCATGGGGGATGGGTCCCGCCTGGGCAACGTAGATCGAATTGTCCCAGATGGCAAGCCCGGTCGGAACAACGTTGCCGAACGCGATCAACTCGGTCACTTCGCCATCAAGGGTGACCCGCAGCACCCGGTTGTGGTGCCCATCGGTGACGACGAACCCGCCGCGGAAAGTTTCGATCGCGTACTGGAAGCCAGTGGGGACGAAGAAGTCCGTCTCTGGCGGATTGGCCTCGGAGAACGCGCCGAGGTCCGCGATGATGGTAAAGCTGTCCGGGCTGTCTATTCGGTAGATGCCGACGATGTCGTCGCCCTCGAGGTCCGGGGCGACTCCGGTAACCAGCGCATACGCGGTCCCGCCGAGGAAGGTGATATCGACCACCCCGCTACCGATGAAGAACAAATCTGGGATACGGGCCGGGAGCCCGCTGGCGAAGAGCGTGACGGCGCCGGTCTTCGGGTTAATGCGCCAGATGCTGCCGGTGAGCGGCGCAGTGACGAACAAATCCCCGCCGGGACCGACGATACTCCCCTGGAGCTCCTCCAGGCCCGTTACCAGCAAGGTCGCGTTGGACTTCTCGAGTGAGCTTTTCGCTGTGGACGCCGCGACAGGTGACACGCCAGCGAACAAGATCAAGGCGAGCAAAACATGAATCGTAAGCTTACGAAAAAGGAACATAGGTTTCTCCTTGTAGATATTGAATAAATGGATCAAACGCGTGCGGCATGGTTACGTGTCAAAACAAACTAGTCTTGATTATTGAGGGGCAGTTATTTTGTCACCTCCTTATTCCCCGGCATTGCCAGGCGAAAATCGCAGTCCTTCTCGAGATGTCTTTGCAGGCTTGTCTGTGGCATGCGCAGGAAAGGCCTGGATCCGCAGGCGGTCAGATACCCAGCTATGTTCTACTCTAAGGGTCGCAGTTTTTGCTGTATCCCTCTGCAATCAACGGTTAGATGAACGACGTTTACCCCAATCTGTAGGCATTCAACGGCAGCTCGTCTATGGAAACTCAAATTCCAACATCGGCCGGCCACTGGGTACCGTGTGGGGAATAAGGTGCCGCAAACGATTGGGTGTGGCGCGCGGGTCGAGCAGGCCGTCTCGCACAAAGGCGACGAGTTGTTCAAATTGTGATTCCGTGAGGACGATAGGACTGGACAAAGTTGGGTCGAGGCGTACTAAGACGGGAGCCATTGGTCCCAATGGGCCGCTCAGGTCGGCAGGCAATTTCTGGCTGATAGGGGTGTAGTTCAATGCCGAATCGATTACATTCAAGTGATGGCGAATCGCATCCTCTAAATTCGTGAAGGCTCCGTTATGCATAAAGGTTGGTTGCACCGCCACATTGCGGAGCGGCGAGGTGCGAAATTTGTAACGGTCAGCGGGGTTGCCAGTGAGTTGCTCCAAACCAAAGTCTTCATTGAGTCCAGGCCCATCAAAAGTAGAGTTGGTCACGGAGGGTGCAATCTGCGGGACTCCGATCACATGCTCCCTGAAGTCACTAAACATTTCATTCGACGCGCCCGCCACGCTGTGACAGACTGAACACCGGGCGGCACCGAAGAACAAGAGTGCTCCCTTCTTTTCAGCTAAGGTCAACGCACCCAGTTCGCCGCGTGCAAACCGGTCAATCGGCGCGTTGGCAAACGTCAGCGTGAATTCAAATTCTGCGATCGCCTGCGCAAACATCTCATAGGTGATGGGCGCTCCAGCTTTGACCGCCCGAAAACTTTTGGCGAACAATTTGCGATAAGCGGACGTGGCGTTTAAGCGGTGGATGACTTCGGCTCGAATGGCGTCGTTATCACCGACGAAATCGAAGCCAGCCACTTCATTCCGCTCGGTCGGCGGGATGAAGGCTTGGGCGGTCAGCAAATGCCCCTGACTGGAAAGTGTACTGCCCTCCGGGAGCGGAAACTGAAAACCAACACGATTGTCAAAGGGGTCGCCGGAAAGCGCGGCAAAGCGCGAGTTCCACATGAGCCGGGGATAGAAGGCAGAATTGATGACCATCGGCGCGCGGCGCATGTTGCGAGGCCCGGCGCGATGCGGTCCCACTACCTCGTTGCTATCAATGCCAATGGAGATGGATTGGGTATCGCCAAAACCGGCGGTAGGCGAGTGACAGCCCGCGCAGGCGTTGTCGTTGTTGAGACCGGTGAGGGTATCAAACCATAGACTCTGCCCCAGGTCGGCTAACTGCGAATCCAGCCGGCGGCCCAGCCGTTGCTCTAGCGTCGCCTCGATGCGGCCTGTGAACTCAGCCTGACGTAATACCGCTATCAGTTCCTGGTCAAGTGAACTACCCTGCGCCGAGGCAGGTGCATGAGTTGTAGCTGCGATAGAAAGGCTCAACAGACACAGGCTAAGGAATGTCCAAAGATAGAAATGGTGAG
>JAICPS010000554.1 GCA_025929715.1 Anaerolineae bacterium
GACTACCACGTCCCAATCGTCTTCTTTCATCATCATCAGCAACGTGTCGCGCGTCGTACCTGCATTATTGACCAGAATGTCCACGCGCCCAAACTTTTCTCGGGCGCCTGTCACCAACTCCTCAGCTGCGGCAAACTGGCCCACATCCGCCTGTAACGCCAGCGCCTGCCCGCCTCCCGCGGCGATCTGTTCCACCACCGCCTCCGCTTCGCCCGCGCTGCTATTGTAATTGACGACCACGCCGGCGCCATTGGCTGCCAGATCCACCGCAATCGCGCGGCCAATGCCGCGCGATGCCCCGGTTACGATGGCGACTTTGTTGGTGAGCAATAGTTCAGGCATGGGCAAATCCTATTCGAGAGGTTAGAGATTGAAGACAATCGCCAATCACTAATCTCTAAACGCCATCTCCCATGAACACAACCCTCTCCACCTTCCGGTCAATCCGCTTCATCAACCCCGTCAGCACGTTGCCGGGCCCTGTTTCTATGAAGCGCTGTACGCCTTGTTCGCGAGCGTAGCGCATGGATGGGGCCCACTGCACGCTGCCGGTAAGCTGTGCAATCAGCTCAATTTGGATCTCTTCAATCTTGACGATGGGTTGGGCCGTCGTATTGGCGATGACGGGCACGCTCGCCGGGCTGATGACCGCCTCGTGCACAGCCCTGGTGAAGGACATGGCTGCGGGCGCCATTAGCGGCGAGTGGGCGGCGATGGTGATCGGCAGGCGCACGATCTTGCGCGCGCCGGCGGCTTCCGCCAGGTTCAGCGCCGTTTCCAGGCTGGTCTCGTCCCCAGAAATGACGACCTGTCCCGGACAATTGTCGTTTGCCACCTGGACCGGGTTTCCGGTGATGACGCGCGCCTGGGCACAGATTTCCTCTATTTGTTCCAGCTCCAGGCCCAGAATCGCCGCCATAGCGCCCGGGCGCGCTTCTCCGGCAGCCTTCATCAGCTGCCCGCGGCGGCGAACGAGCGCCAGTCCTTCCTCAAAGGATAGCGCGCCCGCCGCGGTGAGCGCCGAGAATTCTCCAAGGCTGTGGCCGGCCACAAATGAGGCATCGTCATAATTCTGCTCCTGCATCACGGCCCACGCCGCCAGGCTGGTGACGTAAAGGGCAGGCTGCTGGTTAACCGTATCGGTCAGCGCCTCTTCCGGACCCTCGAAACAGAGCGTGGAGAGCGAAAAGCCCAGCAGCTTGTCGGCCTGATTAAAAACAGCACGTGCGGCCGGTTCACGCTCGTAAAGGGCGTGGCCCATACCCACATGCTGTGATCCCTGTCCGGGAAAGAGGTAAATCGTACTCACTTGTTAAACGGCGCAAAAATATTGGTAGAAAACGTGTTCCTGGCAAAAAAAAGGCCGCACCACTGCACGGCCTGCTGCCTTATTCGAAAAAACCTACTCGACCTTCTGCGGCCTGACCTGAATCCCCTTGTACATGCCGCACACCGGGCACATGTAGTGGGGGCGCTTCATTTCTCCGCACTCCTCACAAGGTACAAGGTTCGGAACGGTCAATTTGAGATGCGTGCGCCGCCGGTCGCGCCGCGCTTTCGAGATTTTTCTCTTTGGTACTGCACCCATGATCGTAACCCTCGAATTGTTTCCAGACAAAAAATAAGCGGCACGGATGCCGCGAGTCCTAATTATATCGGAGCAGAAGATGCTGTCAAGGCAGGTAAGCGGCACGTCCGAAGTGCCGCGCACCGGCCGTTATCTCGTTACGCTTCCCCTTCCCGCACCGGCTGCTGGTTTGCCTCCACCGCTTCGGCCGCGGCCGCCTGTTCCGCTTGCACTTTACGCAGACCGTTGCGAACAACCGAAAGCGAGCGCAATAGGTCCTCCTCCAGTTTGGCCAGCACGTCAACGACATATACGTCGGAATCTCGCCGCAGAATTTCGGCGTCACGCCGGGCCCGCTCCAATATGTTTTCGGCGCGCTGATGGGCCGAGGCCACGATGCCGTCGCGGCGGATCAGCTCTTCCGCTTCCTGCTTTGCCAGGTGGCGAATGCGCGCCGCTTCCTCCTGAGCTTGCGCCAGGATGCGCTCCTTCTCGGACTCGACACGGTTGGCCCGCTTCACCTCGTCGGGGATCGCCACGCGAAGCTGGTCGATGATGTTGAACACCTGCTCCTCGTCCACCAACAAGGTCGTGGTCATAGGCACGCGCCGGCTCTCGCTGAGAATTTGCTCCAGACGATCTACAAGATGTTGAATATCCATCGTCATCGTACCCCGTATAGTCGCACAGCGGTTCGTGGCGCCTGGCGAGTGAGAATGGTGCCATTTGATGGCGCCGCCATTATACCCGCCAATACGCTAGTCACGCAACGAGACGGGCGCTTTGTAATCAGGATCATCCTGGCTGAAGCGTTCGTAAAGCGCGCGAGCCACCAGGCCCGGCACCATGCTGCTAACGTCCCCGCCAAAGGACGCAATTTCGCGCACCGTCGTGCCGCTCAAGAAGGTGTGCTCTTCGCGCGTCATAAAGGTCACCACTTCAATCTCCGGCGCCAGCCTCTGGTTCGCCAACGCCATGCGGAATTCAAATTCAAAATCTGAAAAGACGCGCAGACCGCGCACGATCACCTGAGCATCAATCGATCGTGCAAAATCCACGGTCAATCCCGAGTAGCGACGGATTTCAATATTGTCGGGACCATCCAGCGTCGCACGAATCATCTCTACCCGTTCTTCGACCGAGAAAAGCAGCGCCTTGGAAGCCACGCCGTGGTCGAAGACGGCGACTATCAGCTCGTCGAAGATAGCAGCGGCCCGGTCCATGATATTCAGATGGCCGAAATGGACCGGATCGAAGGTGCCAGGGTAGATTGCGCGTACTTTCAACTTCTTTTTCCTCAGCTAACTGACATCCCCAGCATCTTCCCAAAACTGGCTCACACGCCCGCGCAATAAGCGATGTTCCTCATCGTCCAGCAGTGGATCCGTATCGAATAAACGCTGCGCTTCCTGGCGAGCGGTCTCTAGCAGCTTGACGTCCAGCAATGACGCCATGCGCAGTTCGGGAAGGCCGCTCTGGCGACGGCCGAAAAACTGGCCGGGTCCGCGCAACTCCAGGTCCTTCTCTGCCAGCATAAAGCCGTCGTTGCTCTTCTCAAGCGCACGCAGCCTTTCCTCCGCGTCGCCGCCCGCAGCGTCGGA
>JAICPS010000380.1 GCA_025929715.1 Anaerolineae bacterium
ATCGTCACAGATTTGCCCGCCGGCAGTGTAAACGGACCTACTTCGACGTCAGCCGTCGATTGCAGCGCTGGCGCATTCGCCGGCTTCGCCGCTGTCACGAAGTATGGCTGGGAATGCGAGAACTCCTGTGCCGGCTCTTGGGCCAATCCAGGCTCTTCAGCAGCGACGAGCGCTCGGGGGATTTCCACGCTGCTCGCTCGCCGAAGCGCATAAACGCCGTCTTCCAGGGGCGCCAGAGCGTGGCTAGGCGTCGCACAGGTCCCATTCGATGCTGCGCCGGCCGGGCTCTCGCTGACCGGGGCGCCCGCATTGCCGCGAGCGCTCCACGTTGTGGCAGCATCCGTGATGAAGTTTTGCAACAGGGCCGTCCCGCCCGTAACTTCGCGCACGCGGAACGCTGCAAGTCCACTTCCGGTTACACTGTTATCGTAAACCGAGGCGCAGAGGGTGTTCGCCGGCTGCGCCAACAGCTCGATGCCGTAAAGGCTGGTCGCGTCTATCGTGATGTTGTTTTCGGCCAGCGTGACGTCCAGCCGGCCCGTTGGATTTACCAGCAAATCGGGTCGCGCCGTGATGAAAATGCCATCGTCGAAGCCGATGTTGCCGATGGTATTGTTTATGATTTCAAGGCTGCCACCAGCATTGTCATTCGCGTGAACGAAAATTCCGTTGCCTGAAGTGCTTGAGCCGCCGACCTGTATGTCCCCATTATTGTTCACGCGCCCCTGTATGACGCTGCTATCAAATGCAGCCACAGTGACGGCGTTGCCGCCGTTGCTATGGATGACTGGATTGCTTAGAACGTCAAATGTAAGTTGGGCGCTTTCGCTGGCTATCAGCTCAATACCCTTTCCGAGCCCGCCATCAGCGTCAAACGTGCTGCCCGTGACGTCAAGGTCCAACGTGCTGCTGCCCAGAATGCTTACCTGCAGGCCGTTCGTCCGATTGCGCAAGAAGGTAGTTCCGCTAATCTCGACGCTTGTCTGTGCGGCCCCCTCAGTCACAATCTCCAGCCCATCGGCGCCGACGGCCGACGTCTGCGTGTCACGGAATGTACTATTGACCACGGACAGCGTTAGCGAGCCGCTGCTGTTGCTAATTTCAACGTTCTTTTCCGCTGCAAACGATAATTCCGATCCGGAAATCACCGAGGTAGCGCTTAATTCGCGCATTTTCAAACAACCTTCGGCCACTGCGTCGCCACAGTTTGTCAGCGTGCTATTCAGCAGCGAAAAGCCGTCGACCGCGATGCCGTTAATCCCTTGTTCCGCGATCACGCCGCTGACGTCGACGTTATTGAATGAAGCGCCCGCCACGCCGTTCAGGTAAATGGCGGCGTTGCAGTTGGCCGTATTCAGCGCATCGCAGACGCCCGCGCCGCCCGCGTCCGCCGTATTAGCATTCGTCAGCGCCATATTTGCAAAGCTGACGTTGTCCGTGTTAATCACCTCTATGGCGCGGGCGCTGATGTTCTGAATGGTCCCACCGGAGCCATCGCTGCTTCCCACGCCTGTCACCGTGAAACCGCCGCCGGCGGCGTTTCTCAGGACGATTCCTTTCGCTCCGCCATTGGCGGAAATGCTCTGGAAAGTCACGCCGTCGCCGCCTATTGTCACGCCATCGATAACCACCGCCGTCGCGCTGGACGTGCTGATCGTGCTGCCGGGAGCGGTCGCGTTCACCGTGCCGCCTCCACTGGCATTGAAAGCCACGTTTGACGCTGTGCTTAGGTTAATGACGCCGCCGAAGTTGACGACGGCGCCGCTATTGTTGGCGAGGCCGATGCCCCGGCCCGCACCGCCCACGCTGCTTATGGCGCTCTCCAGCAACACAGTGCCGCTGCTCTTATTAAAAATGCGCACGGCATAGGACCCGGCGTCTTCTGCTACGATTGTGCCATGGTAGCTGATGTCGGCCGTGCCGCCGTCCACGTAGAAGCCGACGCTGGTCGCCCCCTCGATCTGGCCGCTATTGATGAGCAAGCTCCCCGATACAGCGGAAAGCCTGACGCCGTCGCCGCCACTATTCGTTGAAACGATGACGTCGAAGGTAGCGTTCAGTGAACCGTTGTCCAGACTTAACGCACGGCCCGCGCCGCTGATGGCCACGTTGCTCACGGAGAGCGATCCGAAATTCGTTCCCGTCAGTCCGGTCGCCGTGCCATTCGCCACGGTCAGACCGCGCATCGTGTTGTCCTGCGCGACCATAACGGGGCCGGATAGCGTCGGGCTGATCGTCTGCGTCGGTAGCGTCGTTCCCATTGGCGGCGTCAGGCCGGCGCCGCTTGCCAGATCCACACCCTGCCCGATCAGCTGTACGCTGTTGGTCAGGGTGAGGCCGCTGCCATAGTTACCTTCGTAAAGAAAGACGATGTTACCCGCTTCGGCCGCCGCCTCGGCTTCGCCCACCGTGTCAAATGGGGCGCTAAGCCGTCCATCGCCGCCGATCGCCGCGCCGTCATCCACGTACCAGATCAAGTTAGAGACCGAGAAGTCGATAACGCCTGTACCCTGCAGGCCGTCTTCATCTTCAATCGTATACGTGAATACGTCGGTACCGCTAAAGCCTGCGGGCGGATCATACGTGAATGCGCCGTCGGCGCTCATTGTAATGTCGCCGCCCTCGCTTGTAGCGCCCCCGTTGACCGGCAAAACGGTGATCGTTCCGCTATCAGGATCGAGGTCGTTGGTCAGCACACCCGCTGGCGCTGTAATCGAAATAGAGGTATTGCCCAATACGTCATATTGGTCGTCGAGGGCGATGGGCGAAACAAGTACGTCACCGAGCAACGTGGTGTTGGTATCCAGCGTGTCGGTAAATCGCGCGCCGAGCGCATCCGACCCTCCACTGTTCGTGATCATGATGGTGTACTCAAGCGTATCGCCAGGAGTCGCCGACCCGCTACTGTCGGCGTCGTCCACCAGGTCGTCCCGCTTCGTGGCTGTGATCGTGGTTGATCCATTTAAGGCCAGATCCGGCCAGCTAGCTAATCGCAACATGGCCGGCGAGAGCGCGACCGCCTGCACGTCATTTTTTCCTGAGCGGTTCGTACCTGCCATTGCCGTTGCCGCCTGCATCATATCAGCACTTGCCACTGTTACCAGAAAGAAGAGCGTTCCAAACAGGGCTATAGCGCTAACAATGAATACGCGGCGTTGTCGTCTATTTGTCATCATTTCTCACCTGCGATGCCTGCTGCCGTGTCGTTCGAGCCTTAATTGAAAATTGCCTGTAACTGCATGCCTTTTTCATCAGGCCTGATAGGCACGAGAAAGATATCAAGCGGTCCCATCTCGTCATGGTTGACGGTATAAATCTGCTGGGACAGAAAGAGCCCGCGCGGCCCGCGAAAAACCAGCGAAAATGGCTGGCTGCGCGGCCCACTGCCGCCCTCGCCGAGGTCGCTCACCTCGATCAGTTCCACCGCCAACGTGCCGTCCGCCTCGGCTACGGTGATATGGAACCTGGTATTCACATACGGTCTAAAATCGTCTGGAGTCAAATTCTCAAGCATTCGTTCATCCATATCGGCTATTAGGGTCATGACGACCACTCTAAAAGGTAGTAGATGCCTTTGTCGGCGATTTTCTGAAAGCCAAGCCGGTAATACAGGCGTAGCGCTGGGTTGAAACATTCCACGTGAACGCGCACGGGCAGCCCATGCGCTTGAGCTTCACGTAAGATATCCTTGATGATACCTGAGCCAATACCCTTGCTGCGCCAACCCGGCAACAGTGCAATATCCACGATACGAAACTCTTGCGCCCAGCGCGCCAGATACAGCCGCCCGGCCGGCTCGCCGTTCAGCACGATAAGGTCAAAGCTGGTTTCAGTATAGTGCTCCTGATAATGGCGGTGCTGCGCGGCAAACTGCATGTGCAAAAAAGCTTCCTTCTGCGCGTCCTCCCACCCGGTCACGGCCAGTTCTGACTCGCGCGTGCTGGCGTAAAGGCGGTAAAGAAACGCTTCGTCTTCTGGAGTTATGGGTCGAAAATCGACGTTCTGGGTCATAAACATCAATGCTAACCGCGCGGCGGAAACACCCCTTGGAGCGCAATACAAAAGTAAAAGGTCAAGAATGGCTGCATGTTGTTGTGTGGCTGGTCTCCGCCGGCCGGCGCCAGCGCCTCGCCCGCCATATCCGTCAGATTACTGGACGCATTCGTCTGGTAGATAGAACCACCTCTCGGTCGCGCGACAACCCTGCTGCTGCTCGGACTCGCCGCTTCCGCCGGATCAGGAGCCGCGCGCATCGTATGCGAATGCGCCGGAATCTCCGACTCAAGCAGAGTCACTGTTTCGCTGCCGCCTACTTCTCCCAGATCGTGCAGCGATAGGCCTGGCCCCTGTCCCGGATGCATAGGCGCGCTGCCCTGAAGATTGGGCAGGGCAAAATTGCTTTTTCCATTCCCGCCATATGTCGTGCCTAATAACGAAAAAAGCGCCGTATTTTGAGAAAGAGGCAAGAGCTGCCCATCGCACCATGCCCAGCCCTTCGGCGCAAAGTTAAAGGGAAATATCCGTATTTCAGCCACAAAAGGGTCAGCCATAAAATCGTCTCCAAACTCGACAAGTAAAGATTTCTGCTACTAATTTCACGGATTAGACAAATAATTGGGGCAAAATTCGTGGAATTCGTGGCAGCTCTCGTATCTACAGCGGTCATCACGTAGGACTCGGGAAAATACCAAATAGTGAGATAATGAAATCGACACACAGATATGGCATAAAATTCGTGTGTGGCTGGCTGCCTCCCGACGCGGCCACAGCCAGCGCGTTAAGATCTGTGTTGGCGCTGCCGTTAAAGTAAAGGTCTACAGCCGCGGAACGCGCCAGGACGCTGTTCTGCGGGCTGGAAACGGTGCCCGCCCTGGCCGATGCCACCATCGGGTGCGAGTGCGC
>JAICPS010000099.1 GCA_025929715.1 Anaerolineae bacterium
TCAAGAGCAGCGAACCTGACTACGACTATTATCGAGGCAGGTACGGCCAGGGCTACATGCAGCGCGGCTACAGCAGCGACTACGGCCGGCAAGGCATGTACACGGGCTATACCGGGACCGGCGAATCAGAGTCACCCGCGAGGACAACGGGAACGACCGGCACAACGCGCACGACCGGCACAACCGGAACCACGGGCACAACCCGTACAACCGGGACCACCGGCACGACCCGTAACAAGGAGGATCTATGACACGCGTAAGTCATGATCCCTCCATCTACGACCAGCCGGGGCGCGACATGCCTCAGGGACAACCGCTACGAGACGGCTCCTACCGCCATGATCCTTACCACGATCCCACAATGCAGCAGCGATCCTGGCGCGAGCAGTCGAATGACGGACACCCGCAGGACCAACGCACACTCGGAGAGCTGGTCAGTGAATTAACGCGCGAGACGCGCACGCTGGTACGCCAGGAGGTGCAGCTCGCCAGGCTGGAGCTGAAGAAGCGGGCCACAGAGGCCGGCAGAAACGCAGCTCTGCTCGCCGTCGGCGGTCTGGTCCTCTACGCAGGCGCTCTGGCGCTTATAGCGACCGCAATCATCGCCCTGGCCGAGGTCATGGAACCCTGGTTAGCCGCGCTGATTGTAGGCGTCCTTGTGACCGCGCTAGGCGGCTTCCTTCTCTACTACGGCTACAATCAGCTCAAGAACCTCGACATGACGCCACGACGAACTGTTGAAACGCTACAGGAGAATGCTGAATGGCTGAAACGAGAAGTGAGTTAAACGCAGACGATTACCGGAAACAAATGGACAGGCGCTCGACCGAATATGGCATGACGGATGACCCGCAGCAGCTAGAGAGAGAAATTGAAGAAACTCGCCGCGAGATGGCCGAGACCGTCGATGCCATCCAGGAGCGGCTTGACCCTGACCGCTTGAAAGAAGAAGTCGAGCAACGCGTGGATCAGGCTTTTGAACGCGCAAAAAGTAATGTTGAAGACGCCACAATTGGGAGAGTAAGAAATATGACAGATACAGCGACACGTACCGCACAGAATTGGCGCCATAATGTTGTCGAAACCGTCAAGTCAAACCCCGTTCCCGCCGCCCTGGTTGGCGTCGGGCTGGGCTGGTTGATCATGGAGGGCTCCAATAAGAATTGGGGCGCCATGCGCGGCCGGCGCTACGACCAGTACGGCTATGACCAGTACGGCTACGACCGCTACGGCTACGACCGTTACGGTTACGCCGGCACGGAATACGGAACAGGCGCCGAGTACTCAACGCGGTGGACCGACGAACCGAGCCGCACGGAGCAGATGGAGCAGGGCTACCGGCGTGCTCGCCACGAAGTCGAAGACCGCCTGGAAGAGGTGGGCGAGCGCATCGAAGGCGCCGCCGAAGACGTTCGCGCCCGCGCCGAACACTGGCGTGACGAAGCAACCGAGCAATTCGACGAGTTCCGCGATGAGGCTAGCATGCGTGCCCGCCGCTTACAGCAGCGCGCGCGGATGGAAAGCCAGCATGTTCAACGAAACGCGGAACGCTTGATGCACGAGAATCCACTGGCCATGGGCGCGGCGGCCCTGGCCCTTGGCGTGCTTGTCGGTTGGGCGCTTCCCTCGACCGAGGTAGAAAACAGGCTCGTCGGCGAATATCGCGATGACTTGGTGGAACAGGCACGGCATGAAGCCGAAAACGTCGCCCGCACCGCCAAGTCGGCCGCCAAAGAGGCCATCGAGGACGTGAAAGATGAGACGACCTCGGCGACCAAGCAGGCGGTTAATAAGGTAACTGAGGAAAGAAATCGCTAACTCAATCTAGCTGTGGCCGGTCTCTATTTGGGTCAAATGACCCAACCCGAGCCACCCTGTGCTAAAGCGAAAGTGACCGGCACTTTGAAAGTGCCGGTCACTTGTGTTCTTGTGTGGCGCAAACATCCTTGTTTGCAAGCCGTGCAAACAGGGACGCTTGCGCTACGATCGAAACCCTACACCGCCCGCCAACTCACCGTCTGTGGCGGCCGCCAGCGGATACTGTCATTGCTTTTGCGTACCAGGCTCTCCGCTACCGTCGCCACGATCTGTTCCGGTTGCATATCCTGCACGATCAGCAGCGGCGCGGCGCCGTAGGTAATTGTTTCTGTCATCACGCTGCCAAAGCGTTGGTGGTGGTTACTTCCGTGCCCATGAGCGCTCGCCAGAACCAGGTCAACTTTTTCATGCTCGGCCACCTCCTGCAGCACGGTCGTCACTTTGTCGCCAGCGCAGAGGTGCACGCGGCTGCGTACCGGCAGCCGCGCCCGCAATTGGCTCAGATAGTCGCTGGCCTCTGCCAGGTTGTGTTTGACAAGCTGGTTGGCAAGAGCTAGCCCTTCCACCGACGAAAGCGTGTGCCGTAAGCGGGGCGGTCGGGTGACGGTGTGCACGAGCAGCAGCTCGGCGTCCCAATGCCGGGCCAGCGTGATTGCCGGCGGCAGCGCAGCCTCCGCGCGTTGCGAGCCGTCGAGAGGAAGCATGATGCGGCGGTATGCCGCCGGCTCTATCCTCGGCTCCTGGAAGGCGCGCACCAGCATCAACGACGTCTTCGCGCTCTCCATCACCTTTTTTGCAACACTGCCGGCGCTCCAGGGTTCCAGCCCACTACGACCGTGACTGCTGAGGATCAGTAGGTCACAGTTGCGGGCCTCCGCATAATTTGCAATCCTGCGCGCGGCCATTCCTTCCTGAATAATCGCGCTGACCCCAATGCCGGCCTCGTCAAGCCGCCGGCGCACCATTTCCAGATTGGCCTTTGCTTCCGCTTTGCGCATCTGCCAGGCCAGGGGGTCGGCAGGCATGACCGTCAAGCCGTCACCGCCTTCCACCACGTGTAGCAGGACAACTTCGGCATCGTAGGCTGCTGCTACGGCTATTGTGTGCGGCAAGACACACTCGGCCAGCAGAGAACCATCAAGTGGGACGAGAATTCTTTCAAACATGGGCGCGCACCTCGCGCGGACTCAGGCGCCCCGCACTCAGGTGACCGGCACCCAGGTGACCGGCACTTTGGAAGTGTCGGTCACCTCCATCGAGAACCTGCGACACCTGCGCCGACAAGATCAAATCCACCTTATGCCGGGCCGCGTAACGGATAATGGCCCGTTCTGGTGGTCCCTGGCTCGTTTCAATACGCACACCCGGCTGCCGAGAGCCGCCGGCAGTCACATAAGACGCGCACTGCACCTGCAATGCCTTCAACTCCCGGTATAACTGCTCTTCATTCGCCTGGTAAGACAATGAAGAATCGGGCAAATTCACCCGCAGCAGAATTACGTCAGCCGTCAATTGGTCTGCCAGCTCCAGCGCCCGGCAGAACGTTTCCTGCAACTGCAGAAGATTGTCGAAAGGGACCAGAATAGTGGCGCACATGAGTGCCTCCTTGTCTAGAGAGCCAGGCACTTCCAAAGCGCCTGGCTCCTGATTATCTCCGGCGTCTGCGATGGGCTACAACTAGCTCCCCGAACACTGTACAATGTGTATTGCCAGGGCAATCAAGACTGTTCTGGCGCTTCTCCTCAGGGTTGCACAGCGCTGGTTACCGACATAATATGCCAAGAGTTGCCAAAATGGACCGCTTCCCCCGATTTTTTCACCTGTCGTTAAGCCTTGCCCTCCTAGTTCTTTCCGCCGCATCCGTGGCCACTCAAGGTGCACCACAGGGCGCCGTATTCTACGTCGCCGTAGACGGGGACGACTTCACCGGCGACGGCTCCATCGCCAACCCCTGGTCCACCATTACCCACGCCCTCAACAACGTTCCCGACGGCAGCACCATCCTCGCGCGGCCCGGCGTCTATGACGGCCGCGTGCAATTGCGTGGCGCGTTTCCCCTGGGCGTCAACGTGCGCTCGGAAATTCCCTACCTCGCCGTGCTACAAAACGACGACCGCGTGATCACCGCCTATACGGAGCCCGGCGGCGTCAATGGCATCACCGTGGAAGGCTTTGAAATCCGGCACAGCGGCCCCGGCGCGGAGCCGCTTGTCATACACATCGACGGCGGCGGCAATGGCAGCGTAAACAACATCACCCTGCGCAACAACGTCATGCACGACAGCTATAACAACGACATTCTCAAGATCAACAACGGCGCTTTCGACGTGTTGGTGGAGGGTAACATCTTCTATAACCAGAGCGGCAGCGACGAGCACATCGACGTCAACAGCGTGGAGAACGTCGTCGTGCAGGACAACCTGTTTTTCAACGACTTCGCAGGCAGTGGGCGCGTGAACGGCAACGACACCAGCAGCTTCATCGTCATCAAAGACAGTAATGGCCCGGACGACGTTTTCACCGGCAGCGCCTTCATCACCGTGCGCCGCAACGTCTTCTTGAACTGGCAAGGATCGACCGGATCGAACTTCGTGCTCGTCGGCGAGGATGGGCAGGATTTCGTCGAGGGCCGCGCCATTTTGGTGGAGAACAACCTGATGCTGGGCAATGCCGGCAACGTAATGCGCGCTGCTTTTGGCGTCAAGAGCGGCGAGAGCATCAGCTTCCGCCACAATACGGTCGTGGGCGACCTGCCGGCGCTGGCTTTCGCCATGCGCCTCAACGTCGAGAACCCTGCCGTCACAAACCAAAACATCGCCTTCTACAACAACGTCTGGTCCGATCCCACCGGTACCATGGGCGCCGAGGATCCCACCCGTCCCAACGATTTCTCTGATACACCGCCCGGAGAAACCGGCTCCTTCGCCATCGAGAACAACCTTTACTGGAATGGCGGGGCGTCGATTCCCCAGGATCCCGGCGAGCTGGTGAACTACGACGACGACCCTGCCCGGGTCATCGCCGATCCACTGCTACCGGGGCAGAGTGGGTTGGCGCTGCCGCGCTGGGATGGCTCGGCCCAACAGTTCGCCGACGGTTCCACGACCATTCGCCAGGCGTTCGAGCGGCTGGTCGCGCTCTACGGCACACCTCCCTCCACCAGCCCGCTCGTCGATGCCGCCGCCGAAGCCGAAGCCCCGGTCGAAGATATCCTGGGCAATTTGCGCTTCGCTCCCGACCTTGGCGCAGTTGAGCTCGAGCCCTTCGAACCTGACAATTTTCTCTACCTGCCGCTGGCGCAGCGGCAGTAACGTACGGCGATTCGTACAACGATTCTGTAAATCGTTGCCGCCTGAACCATTTACAAAATCGTTCTACGACGACAGGTAAACCATGCCCACAAAATACATCCTCGAAGGCCGCGTCGTCACCATGGGACTCCTCGGCGTCCTGCCCGACGGCGCGATCTACATTGAGGACGGCGAGATTAAGGCCGTCCAGCCCGCCGCCGAAGCCGCGCCGCCCGACTTTATAGACGCGCCGCGTGTGCGCACCGGCGACAGCATCTATCCCGGCCTCATCGAGCTGCATAACCACCTCAGCTACAATGCCATGCCGCTGTGGGACGTGCCGCGGCGCTATTCAAACAATGGGCAGTGGAAGAGTCACGAAGATTACGCGCGGCTGATTACCAAGCCCTCCCAGGTGCTGGGCGGCACGGAAGGCGTCGTCGAAGCGCTGATCCGCTTCGTAGAATGTCGCTGCCTGCTGGGGGGTGTCACCACCAGCCAGGGCGTCACGCTTTCCTCGGAGCCGGGCATCGAAAGCTTCTACAAGGGCATCGTGCGCAATGTAGAAGAGAGCGGCAACGAGCAGCTGCCAGCCGCCGGCACCCGCATTGGAAATCCCGACACAGACGGCGCGCAGGCATATCTGGAAGGGCTACAAGACGAAAGCTGCTATCTCCAGCATCTGAGCGAAGGCACAGACGATACAGCCCGCGGCTGGTTCCAGCGCCTGCAGCTGCCCAACGGCGATTGGGCCATCGGCGACGCCCTGTCCGGCATCCATAGCACGGCGCTCCTGAGAGAAGATTTCGAGATAATGGCCGCCCACGGCGCCTCCATCGTCTGGTCGCCCCTCAGCAATTACCTGCTTTACGGCGACACCATCCGCCTCTACGACGCCAAAGAGAGCGGCATTCTGATGGCCCTCGGCTCGGATTGGGCGCCGAGTGGCAGCAAAAACCTGCTGGGTGAGCTTAAAGTCGCCTGGATTGCCAGTCAGAAACGCGGCGAGGTGTTCAGCCCTGAGGAAATCGCGGCCATGGCCACACGCAACGCGGCGCAGATCCTGAAGTGGGACGGGGCGTTGGGCACGATCGAGGCGGGCAAGCGGGCCGATTTCGTGTGCATCAACGGCATGCAGGGCGATGATTACCTGCGCCTCATAGAAGCGCGGGAAACGAGCATCACGCTGGTAGTGGTCGACGGGGTGCCGCGCATCGGCCAACCGCGTCTGATGGAACCGTTTGGTGAGGGCAGCGAGGAAATTACGGTTGGCGGCTCCACGCGCATCTTGAACCTGCACGAGGAGACGGCGCACCCGCTGGTGCAGGGGCTAACCCTGGCCGAAGCGACGCGCCGGCTGCAGGACGCTATGGCCAATCTACCCGCGCTGGCCCGGGCGCTGGACGAGGCTACAGCCTCCGGGCTTTTCGCCGGTAGCAGGCACGCCGGCAGCGCCTGGCGCATCGTGCTTGACTTTGAGCAGGACGCGGAAGAAGCGTTTCTGGCGCGCGCCGCGCTGCCATTGGCCCCGTTTGTCGCGCCCATGACGCTGGATCCAATCACGGTCGCCGACGACGGCGAGTTTCTTCAGCGCCTGGTCGCCGCGCGAAACCTGCCCGAGTTTGTCAAGCAAGCGTTGCCCGGCCTGTATGGCGAGGAGATTGGCCTTCCCGACGGCGCAAGCTTCCTACACACCCTGCCGCAGCCATTACCACCCCAGGTCATTTCCACGACCCAAGAGCTAAAGACGTTCCTGCGCACCTGGGGCGAATTGACGCTGTCCGGCCTGCAAACCATCGTGTCGCAGGCGCTGATTCTCCTGGAGCAGAACTACGTGCACCTGCCGCTCAAGCGCGCCATGCACGCCGTCGATCCCATCCAGCGCCTGCGCCTGCTGCAGCGCCGCCTGGAAGATGCGCAGCCCGGCCAATTGCCCCCCGAAATCGAGTTTCACAACGAGCTGGTCGATATCTTCAGCTCCCTGCGCGATCTGCACACCACCTATCGCCTGCCCGCACCCTTTGCCGGCAAAACGGCGTGGCTGCCTTTCCTGATTGAGGCCTTTTGGGAACACGGGCGCCGCAAATATATGGTTTCTAAGGTCGTCGGCGCAGCCGGCCCGGACTCCTTCGCGCCGGGCGTCGAGCTCCTGCACTGGAATGGGTTGCCCATCGATAAGGCGGTGGCGCGCAACGCCGCGCACCATCAGGGCGGCAATGAGGCCGCGCGCCACGCCCGCGGTCTGAATTCGATGACCATCCGGCCGCTGGCGCAGGGGCCGGCGCCGGACGAGGATTGGGTGACCCTGCGTTATCGCGACCTGCAGGGCGAGGTCCAGGAATGGACGCAGCCGTGGCTCGTATTTGAGCCGGGGCGCGGCTCGCGCAGCGTGACGCCAGACGCCCTGACCGGCGCGGCGACCGCGCTGGGCATGGCGGGCGAAACGGATGACATTCAAGAAGCCAAAAAGGTGCTCTATGCCGGCGACGTGCTGCTGCAAGAGGAACGCGCGCTCGAGCGCGGCGAGCACCCCGCCATCCAGAACGTAGCGGCCGGCGAAGACGGCCTGGAGACTTTCTTGCCCACGCTCTTTCGCGCCAGGGCCGTTGAGACGGCGCACGGCAAATTCGGTTACATTCGCATCTTCAGCTTCAACGTCAACGACGACGCCGTCTTCGTGGACGAGTTCGTGCGCTTGGCGCGCAACCTGCCGCAAGATGGGCTGATCGTCGACGTTCGCGGCAACGGCGGGGGACTGATCCACGCCGCGGAACGGCTGCTGCAACTTCTGACGCCGCTGCCCATTGAGCCGGAGCGGGCGCAATTTATTAACAGCGCTGTGAACCTGCAGCTTTGCAAAGACCACGCGCCGTCGACGCGGTTCGACGGCTTCGACCTGGCGCCCTGGATTCCATCTATCGCCCAATCCGTCGCCATCGGCAGCGCCTATTCGACCGGATTTTCGATCACGCCGGCCGCCGCCTGCAATGACATCGGCCAGCACTATTACGGCCCGGTGCTGCTGATCATCGATGCCCTGTGCTACAGCGCGACGGACATTTTCGCCGCCGGATTCCAGGATCACGACGTCGGGCCCATTCTGGGCGTGGACGACAGCACCGGCGCAGGCGGGGCCAACGTCTGGTCCCACCGCCTACTGCGCGAGCTGCTGTGGGAGGAAGGGCCCTACACGCCGCTGCCACACGGCGCTGACTTTCGCATAGCAGTACGACGGACGATACGGGTCGGCCGCAATGCAGGCGATATTGTGGAAGATCTCGGCGTCCGGCCCGACTTTCTGCACCGGATGACGCGCCGCGATCTACTGGAGGATAACGTGGACCTCGTCGAGCGCGCCTCCGAGCTGCTGGCGATGCGCAAGCCGTATGGTATCGACGCCGTCTTCAGCGGCGACGAGGATCACCCGCCGCGGCTCGATGTGGCCACCCGCAACCTCACCCGCCTCGACGTCCTGCTAAACGGTCGCCCGTACCGGTCGCTCGACATCGCGGACGGCGTGACGACGATTGACCTGGCAGAGCTAGGAAGGGTAGGGGAGCTCTCACCGCCGGAAGTGGAGCTGCGGGGCTATGATGGAGAGAAATTAGCGGTGGTTTATCGGTTCGCAGCATCGTAGCCGCGGTTTCCATTCCGCGTTCTCTGGCGTTGCACCCATACGCGGTATGGAAACCGCGGCTACTACAAACAGGAGGATAACAAAAATGACCACATCCCTCAATCACATTCTAGATCACGCCTACCAAAACCGCCCAATCGCCGAAATTCTCGAAGCCTCGCCCTCTGCGCTACACGGTCTGTCGCTGGCCGACGCCCAGCGGCTGGAGGAAGCTTTCAGCATTCGCACGATTCGCGAGCTGGCCGAGAACGACTTCTTCCAGCGCGCGCTGGCGGTGCTATCTACCGCGGGAACGCCCTCTTTTGACGCCGGCCCGCCGCTGGCCTGGTCCGCTTTCCTCGACGCAGCGCCGATCGACTACTACGTGAACCATCCCGCCCACCGCTTCCGCCTCGACTTTGGCCCCGTCTACTATCGAGGGCGGCTGGACGGCACGGCGCGAGTTTTGGTCGTCGGACAGGATCCCTCGACAAACGAGATTCTCGCCCACCGCATCTTCGCCGGCCGCTCCGGGCAGCGCGTGCAGGGATTCTTGCGCCGGCTGGGCCTCACGCGCTCTTACGTCATGCTCAACACCTTCCTCTTCAGCGTTTTCGGCCAGTTCGACACCGAACTGCGCAATATCTCGCTGGAACCGGAAATACTCGACTATCGCAACGCCTTGCTGGACCGTCTGGCGGCGGAAAACGCGCTGCAGGCAGTCGTCGCCTTCGGCTCCGGCGCGCAGCACGCAGTTGAACACTGGCCTATGGCCAGCGGCCCAGCAAGTGCGCTGCCCGTGTTCGAAGTCATGCACCCGGCCTCGCCGATCTCCTCAGACGTGCTGGCCACGTGGAACGCCGCGCTCGACGGCCTGCGCCCCATCGTAGAGCCAGACGAGGACGGCGAGGTTTCGAGCACCCCGTACGGTAGCGCGTTTACAGGAGCGGACGAAGCGCCCATCCCCCGCTTCGACCTGCCGTTCGGCATGCCCTCCTGGCACGGCACCGACGCCGGCCAAAGCGAGCGCAACGGCAACAAGCAGATCATCTGGAAAGCGCCGTGATGCGTAATGGCACCTCAAAGCGCCGGGCGCCTCGGCTCCACATTTATATATCCCATGATATGACCCCCGGTTGTACCCCTGCATATGGGCAATCGTAGGTCAACTTTGGAAACTTGACCCACGGCACGCGCGTACGTCGATTTTGCAAATCGACACCCGAAATACAATTTCGGGCTACGTAAGTACAACTTAGAGGAGAACTCCCATGGAAATAGTCGGAGGAATCTTAAACAACGAAGAGAATCTCACCTCAGCCCTTAAGGCGCTGGAAGAGGCCGGCTTTCGAGAATATCTGGTCTACGGGCGCGACGATTTTACCGGAGAGTTAGACGCCGGGAAGGGCGGAGAAGAAGATCAGACCACCCAGCAGCACACCGCTGCAGGAACCGTCAGCGGCATCGCTCACAACCCGCCCGCCCAGATCCCCGACGAGCCCAGCACCGAGACGATCAAAGACGAGCTGATGTCCGTCGGTCTGCCCGAATCGGACGCCGAAAGCTTCGTGAGCGACCTGCAAGACGATCAGTTACTGCTGTTGGTCCAAACCTGGACCGGCGAGACCAAGCGCGCCGAAGCGATATTGAAGGCGCACGATGCCACAATGATGCGCCGCATTCATCCTGAAGATGCTTTCCCAGAAGACTTATGGCGTCGGTGACCGGCGCTTCGGAAAGTGCCGGTCACCTGGCTGGTATTTCAGTGCGGGCCCCAGTAGTACGGCAGGTCATAATGCTCGTGCAGCCGGCTCTCGTAATCCAGCGAGATCGACTCCGCGGGGTCAAACGGCGGGCTATTCTTGATGTTTTCCTTGAGCAGGTCTACCTGCACCTCAGTTAGCTCCCAGCTTATGTCCTTAATCCAGGGCAGGGCAATGAGCACGTTGCGGCCGGGGAGCCAGTTACCCGTATTGGCCACCATATAGCGGATGGCCCAGGCTTCGTCGTCCACGATGAAGTCGTCCACGTGCCCAATTTCGCCGTCCAGCGCCTGGATGTCATATCCGATGACCTCGGCGACGCTGCGCAGATTTGGCTCGCCCGGCGGCTCTGCTCGCTCAGGCATATCTTCGGCGGCGATCGGCGCGCCTGGCGAGGCCAGGCCGGCCGTGCCGTAGAGCGCCATGGTGGGCAGCGTCGTCCAGTAGTTTTGCCAGCCGTAGTGCGCGTGCAGCGCTTCCTGCTCTCGCCCCGAGACCGGTTCGACTAGATCCACCTCCGGGCTGTTCTCCACCTGCTCTTGCGTCAGATTCACAGGCAGCACACCGCCCTCCCAGCTTGGTTTGCCAATCGACTGCGGCGAGATCAGCACCTCGCGCCCAAAAAGCCAGGGTCCGGTATCGATCACCAGGTAGCGAATCGTCCAGGCCCGGTCGTCAAATAAGAAATCTTCCACCGAGCCAATCTCCCCGTCCGTGGCCTGAA
>JAICPS010000040.1 GCA_025929715.1 Anaerolineae bacterium
AGTCGTTTCATATTCGATCATAACCACAAATCGCCGGCTAAACTTCTATCGTAGCTATAACGCGTAGCTTCCGCCAGACATTCGGCGGGCATCTGTGGCAAATTTTCGAGCGGGGGCTACTCATCACCCAGTTTAAGCACGGCCAGGAACGCATCCTGCGGTACTTCCACGTTTCCGATCATCTTCATCCGCTTCTTGCCTTTCTTCTGCCGCTCCAATAGCTTTCGCTTGCGCGTCACGTCGCCGCCATAACATTTGGCCAGAACGTCCTTGCGCAATGCCTTCACCGTTGCCCTGCTGATCACCCGCTTGCCAACCGCCGCCTGGATGGGCACCTCGAACAACTGGCGCGGAATCTCTTTTTTGAGCTGCGTCACCAGCCGTTGGCCGCGATGATAGGCGTCGTCGCTGTGTACGATCATTGCCAGTGCATCGACCGGCTGCCTATTGACCAGCACTTCCAGTTTCACCAGCTCCGACGCGCGGTACCCGACAAATTCGTAATCCATCGAGGCGTAGCCCCGCGTGCCACTCTTCAGCTTGTCATAAAAATCGACGATGATCTCGGCCAGCGGGATCTCAAACTTCAGCACCACGCGGCCTGGCGCCGGATACTCCTGGCCCACAAACTCGCCGCGCCGCCCCATCGCCAGCTCCATCACCATGCCGTAGTACTCCTCCGGCGTAAAGATCTGCACCTCCATCCACGGCTCGCGTACTTCGTCGATTTCGCTGGGGTCTGGCAATTCGGCCGGGCTGTCGATCTGCTCTACCTCTCCTGTGTGCGCCCGCACAATTTCGTATTCCACGCTGGGCGCCGTCGCCACGATGTCCAGGTCATATTCGCGCTCCAAACGCTCCTGCACGATCTCCATGTGGAACAGGCCCAAAAAGCCGCAGCGAAAGCCGAAATTAAGCGCGTTCGACGTCTCTGGCTGGAATACCAGCGCCGCGTCGTTCAACTGGAGCTTTTCCAACGCTTCCTTCAGCAGCGCGTAATCTTCGCCTTCCGTGGGATAAATGCCCGCAAATACCATCGGTTTGGCCGGGCGGTAGCCCGGCAGAGGCTTCTCGGCAGGATTCTCTCGCAGTGTGATCGTGTCGCCCACCCGGCACTCGCGCACCGTCTTCAGGCCCGTCGCAATGTAGCCCACCTCGCCGGCCGTCAGCTCCTTCACCGCATTCATCCGCGGGCGAAACACGCCCAGCTCGATCGGTTCCACCGTCACATCATTGGCCATCATCTTGATCCAGTCGCCGTGCCGTATCGTACCCTCAAAAAGACGCACGTAGGCAATCACACCCTTGTAAACGTCATAGTGCGAGTCAAAAACAAGCGCCTTCAACGGTCCATCGGGATCGCCGCCCGGCGCCGGCACTGTCTTCACCACTGCTTCCAGGACGCGGTCCACATTCGTTCCCAGCTTGGCGCTGATGGCGATCACGTCCTCCACGGGGATCCCGATCAAGTTTTCGACATCTTCGGCAACCTCCTGGGGCAGGGCCGCCGGCAGATCGATCTTGTTCACTACCGGCACCAGCTCCAGGTCAGCCTCCAACGAAAGGTATAGATTGGCCAACGTTTGCGCCTCGATCCCTTGCGTGGCGTCCACTACCAGGATGGCCCCCTCGCAGCTCTGTAGCGCGCGGCTGACCTCGTAGGAAAAGTCAACGTGCCCCGGCGTGTCGATCAAATTCATCTCGTAAGTTTCGCCGTCCTGCGCCGTATACTCCATTCGCACGGCGGACGCCTTGATAGTCACCCCTTTCTCCCGCTCCAGGTCCATGTCGTCCAGCACCTGGTCCTGCATTTCGCGCTCCGAAATCGTTCCCGTCACCTGCAGCAGCCGGTCTGCGAGCGTTGACTTGCCGTGATCAATGTGGGCGATTATGCAAAAATTGCGTATCTTACTTCTATCCATGGACCCAAGTATATCAGAGCGATCCCGAAAATGTGAGTGAGGCCCGCGGCCATGACCAGAAGGCAGCAACACGATCCCCTACAACCCCACGCACACGACCCCAACCCGCACCCACCAACGCCCGATCCATCGTTCATTTTCAGCGCCCCGGACGGCAACGAGCAGCGCGTGACCGTAGAAACGTTACGTGATCTGCCGCTTATTAGCGTATCCAACTGCTACATCGTCAGCACCGGTCACGGGACGTCGGGTCCATTCACCTTCGGCGGCGTCGATCTCCTACATCTGGTCTGCCAACTCGTAGAGGGCTCTTGGAATGAGGTAGAAGTCATCAGCGCCGACGGTTTCGGCAACCGTGTTTTCAAAGAAGAACTGCTGAACCCTTCACCTGCCGGCCCCATCATCCTCGGCACCCATCTCGACGGCCAACCGCTCACCCGCGCAGACGGCCTCGTCCGCCTCATCGTCCCAAGCGAGCGCGACGACGCCCTGCGCCAGGTCAAGTGGGTCAGCCGCATCAACGTGCTCGCCTAATTCCCCTTCAAAGCCCATCAAAAAAAACAATAGATCACAGTTTAAAAACCCCCTGCATCACCCCAGCCTTCCACCCTGGTCGCAACCACATTAAAAACTCCACATTCCCCCCACTTCCCTCAATCGGCGACCGGATCACCCTTTGCGGCCCCAGGTCATTCTCGGCCGCCCACCGCCAAATCTCTTCCAACACCTGCCGCCGCACCGCGATATCGCGCACAATGCCCCCCTTGCCCACTTGCTCTCGCCCTGCTTCAAACTGTGGCTTAACCAGGGCCACAATCTCTCCACTGCCTGGCGGGCCGTCACCCAACCATTTCTGCACGGAGGGCAAAATCAGCCGCAACGAAATAAAAGAAACGTCTATGGCCACAAAAGTTACCGGCTCCGCAAGCGCTTCCAGGTAACGGGCATTCGTGCGCTCCATCACCACCACCCGATCATCCTGCCGGATCTTCCAATCGAGCTGCCCATAACCCACGTCGATGGCATAGACGAGTGCCGCGCCCCGCTGCAACATCACGTCTGTAAACCCACCGGTACACGCTCCCACGTCCGCGCAAACGCGGCCCTGCACATCTATCTCGAATTGCTCCAGGGCCTCCGCCAGCTTAAATCCACCACGACTGACGTAAGCCAACGGTTCCGCTACCCTCAACTCCGCATCTACTGCGACCTGCATCCCCGCCTTATCCGCCCGCTCGCCGTCCACAAACACTTCCCCCGCCATCACCAGCGCCTGCGCCCGCGCTCGTGTCTCGGCCAGCCCCCGGCTCACCAACAACTTATCCAACCGCTCCTTACTTTCCCGACTCACCTGTAGCACTTTCCTCCAGTGCTCATTCTCTAATCCCGCCCGAAAGAAGTTCGGTCAATCTCCAATCTCCACTTCTCCAGTCGCCAGTCCTTTCCTCTCCAACCTCCCCACCCAATCCTCAAACGCATCAACCAACGACTGCCGGATATGAATCTGCGGCCGCCAGCCCGTATCTCGCGCAATTCGCTCATAACTCCCATAAAGCACCGGCGTATCCGAGGGCCGCATCCTTTCCGAGTCGTAGATGATTTCCAACCCGACCTGGGCGATTTCCACAAGCACACTCAAAATATAGTGGATTGGCACCGCCTGCCCCGAGCAAATGATATACGTCTTCCCCGGCCGTCCTCTTTCCGCCAGGCACTGATACGCGCGCACGACATCGCGAACGTCCGTGAAGTCCCGCTCGGCCGACAGATTTCCCACCGCAATCTGCGGATCTCTTTGACCTAGCCTTATTGCCGCCAATTGGCTGGCAAAGTCAGGCACCACAAAACCCAGCCCCTGTCCAGGACCGATGTGGTTAAACGGTCGCGCCTCGATTACCGGCAGGCCAAATCTACGCCAGAACATGGGAATCAACCGTCCCGCCGCCCACTTGCTCAGCCCATAGGGGTGATGCGGGTCCGGTTCGCTTTCTTCGTCTATTGGCAATTGCTCTGCTTTCACCACCCCGTAAATTTCGGCGCTTGTCACGGCCACCACGCGCGGCTTTCCGTTGTTCACCGCCGCATGCAACAAATTTGCCGTGCCTACCGTATTGATACTGATCGTTTTCGCCGGGTAATCCCACGACTGTGCCGTCAGCGCCCAGCCTGCCAGATGGTAGATTACTTCCGGCCGTGCTGCCTCCATCGCCTCTTGCAACGACTCTTCATCCAGCAGATCCCCCTCCAGCTTGAAGAACGACGCGTGCTCAGGATATTCTCCCGGATCGTCAGCGCGATAGACCAATCCGTATACCTCATCACCATTTTCCAGCAGGTCGTCCACCAAGTGAGAACCCGCAAAACCTGTTGCTCCGGTAACCAGGACGCGCATCGAATCTCCAACATTGCAATAGTCGCCAATGTAAAGCCCCGCGTCAACTACCTCGCCATTATACCCGCGCCCCATTCTATGTCACTCAGGCCAAACCTCTCTCTGCGTGTCTCTGTGCAGATCTCTGTGAAACCCTGTGACATTTTGTTTCCGCTGTGCGTGTCGTCCCGTGCTGACTACCTGCTCACTTACAAACTTGCCCACTTGCACACTCGCCCCCACACAAGCCATAATGACAGCATGGACCACGCCGCCGTTGACCGGCTCCTTGCATCCATACAAAAGGAAATAGGCCCCGGCCTGATCGCAGCCTACCGCGTACCCTCTGCCGGCGACGGCTATTTCCTTCCGCAACGCTTTGAAGATACCCTGCTCCTGCTCTTCGACCCCGCTTCACCCATCCACCAGGCCCGTGAGGCTCTAATCGCCCAGAATTTAGCAGTGGTGGATACACTCGAAGCGCCGCCCATCGTCGCCACCCCGGCCAGCCTGGCGCGTCACGTGCGCCTTTTCCCGCTATTTGGCCATCATCTCGCCACACACGCAGAACTGCTATACGGCGAACGTTTATCTCCCGAAATAAGCGCCAAACCACACCTACTAGAGCAGCTAGCTTTCCTAGTCGCTGAGGCAATCGCCTGCTCCGCCGCCCTCGCTCCCCAAAATTCAGAACACCGCTGGCTCAACCGTCTGCACCGCCTGGCGGATCACCTCAGCGGAAACCAAAACGCCCGGTCAGCCTCGCCCGCCGAGCTCTTCGCGCAGGTCCAGGTTCGCCTGCGCCTGCTCTTCGAAAGCCTACCTATGATCGGCGAGCGTCAGGCGTCTATAGTCGAATCGCGCGCGGAGCCAAACGTCCAAGCCATCTACGAAGATGAGCAGCGCCTTGTGGTGATAATTCCCCCCCTCTCAGGTGATCTGCTGCGTCAAATCGACTGGACCTCGCTTTCCCGGCCCATGCCGGCCCACCTGACCGCGCTCAACGTCGCGACAGCCGCGCAGCTTTTTTTCAACGTCCAGACCGAGCGCCCAATGGACTTCGCTCTCGGCTGCTACCGGCGCGTGTGGGGCGCCGAACTTCTACCCGATCTCAGCGTCTCGGCGCGCGCCGTTTTCCGCCAGGCCGCCCGTAAGCCCTCTGCCCTGCTTGTGGACGGCCTGCTGGGCGCCTATCTCGCCACAAACGAGGACGAAGGCGTGCACAGGGTCATCCACGATTACCAGAACCGCCTGCTTAACATGCGTCTCGAACACGAGCTGCTGAGCCGCTTTTTCGGCGTGTCCCCTGCCGAGCCGCCTGAGCCCCTACCCCGCCGCGACGAGCCATTAGCAGTACGCATCGACGCCATAGCCTCTCACCTTGATTGGTGGTCCGATCACTACCTGGGCGAGATGCAGGCGCGGGCGGCCGATCAAAAAATGTCGCCCGTCTTATGAACCGCGACAGCATAGGGGCTCTGGTCCGCCAGATTCGCGCCGATTTACGGCCCGGCCTACGTCTCTACCTGCTCCTGCTTGTCGCCGTCCTGCTGCAGCCCGCGCCAGTACTCGTCACTCCTGGCTCACACCAGACTGTTTCCACGACACACTCCATCACCGGCGTGCACACGCGCCTGACTGACGAGGTCGAAGAATGGAAGATCAAGCGCACGCTAGAAATGGTGCGCGAGATGGGCGCGCCTTGGATCGTCGAGTTCTTTCCCTGGGCTTACTATCACGGCGAGGATGGCGGCATCGCCTGGCAGCATCCCGACATGGTCGTCGAGCACGCTGCAGCCCAGGGCTTGCAGATCATCGCCCGTATCGGCCTCACGCCCGAATGGGCGCGGCCCGAAGACACGCCGCTCACTTACCTCGACGCAACCGCGTACGACGACTTTGCCGCCTTTGCCGCCGCCTTTGCCGCCCGCTACCGTGGCAAAGTTGGCTACCTCATCGTCGGTAACGAACCCAACCTGAGCTACGAGTGGGGCTACCGCCAAACCACGCCCGCCGATTACGTGGCCCTGCTGCGCACCGTCTACGGCGCCGTAAAAGAGGCGAACCCCGACATCGCCGTCCTCGGCGGCGCCCTGGCCCCAACGTTGGAGCCCCCCGGCTCTCCCTGGGGCGTCAATGAGTTACTCTACTTGCAAGGACTATACGACGCGGGCGCCGCCCCTTACTTCGACGGTCTCGCCGTCCACACCTACGGCCTCACCTTTCCGCCTGAGTCCGATCCCGGACCAGAAATCCTCAACTTTCGCCGCGTCGAGCTCGTTCGCGAAATCATGATCGCCAACGGCGACCCCCAAACACCCCTCTACGTCACCGAAAGCGGCTGGAACGACCATCCCCGCTGGACGCGCGCCGTGCGCCCCAGTCAGCGCATCGCCTACACCCTCGACGCCCTGCGCTATGCCGAAGAAAACTGGCCCTACGTCCGCGTCGTCGCCATCTGGGCCTTCCGCTACCCCGCCCCAACCCGCAGCTACATGGACTACTACACCCTCGTCACCCCCGAATTCATCCCCAAACCGATTTACACCGCCCTCCAGGAATATGCCACTCCCGACGCCTGACACCCGTAAAGCGATATTGAAAATCCTTCAACCCATCACACGCCACACTCTACACACTACACTCTACATTCTCACCCTCCTCCTCATCGCCTGCACCACCACAGCGGAACGTACCTGGCAGCGCATCCAGGACACTGGCGTTCTCCAAGTTGGCCTCGATCCCACCTACCCACCCTTCGAAACAGCCGAAGGCGGCGAGCTGCGCGGTATCGACGTGGACCTCGCGCGGGCGATCGGCGGCGAACTCGGTCTTGCCGTCGAGTTCGTCTACTTCGGCTACGACGGCCTATACGACGCGCTGGCAACTGAACAGGTAGACGTGCTCATTTCCGCCCTCGTCGTGCGCCCCGACCAGACCCGCGACTTCGCCTACGGCGAGACTTACTTCAACGCCGGTCAGGTGCTCGTCGTCCCCCGCTCGGACAATAGCATTGTCGCTATGCAAGACCTCGCCGGTCACGCCCTCGCCGTAGAACTAGGCGCCCAGGGACACGTAGAAGCCACCCAATGGCAGCGCCGCCTGCGCGAACTTATTATCGAACCATTCCCGACCCCCCACGAAGCCCTCGACGCTCTTGCCCAGAACACCGTTGACGCCGCCCTCGTCGACGCCATCAGCGCCCGTATCTACCTTGACGGCCGGGACGACCTCAAACTCCTCAATCCCCCGGTCACCGTAGAACCTTTCGCCATGGTTGTACGTAAAGAAGACGAACAGCTCCTACGGGAGCTAAACGCCGCATTGGAGACCATCGAAGAAAGCGGCCAACTGCAAACGATCATTGAACGATGGATGTCGGCCCAGTAGCAGCGGATTCCATTCCGCGATTCGCCCTTTCGTCGCCGATCACTATAATTGTCCGCGTTCCACGTTGCGGTGGCCGGTTTCCGACATCGCTGTGGCCGGTCTCCGACCGGGCCACCGCACATACAAAGCGCGTCACCTATTTTCAAAGAGGTTACTTCGATAATGCATTCAATGAGTCACAAACATCACTACCTCGCAGCCTTGCTCTTAATCCTAATCAGCAGCCTGCTCCTCACGTCCCGCGCCTCCGCACAGACCAAAACCTTCTTTTGGGAGCGTTTCGACGTAGAAGTCCAGGTCCAGGAAAACGGCGACCTGCTCGTCACCGAACGCCAGGTCCTAAACTTCTCCGGCGCGCCGTTCACCTTCGGCTATCGCAACATCCCCACCGGCAGCAACGGCAACAACGACGGCATCGAAGACGTCAGCGTGCGCGAGGGTGACACCGTCTACCAGGAGTCCTTTTCCAGCCAACCCCACACGTTTAGTGTAGACCGCAGCGGCGGCCAGGCGGAAATCACTTGGTACTTTCCGCCCGCCATCGGCAACAACAGTTACATTGTCTCCTACCGCGTGCGTGGCGGTGTGCGCACCGAACCATCCGGCGACCAGGTCTTCTGGAATGCCATGCCCGCAGACCTGGGCGCCCGTGTGCAGGAAGGGCAGGTCACCATAAGGCTCCCCGAAGGCATTCAAGCCGCCTCTACCACGGCCCTCTACGGCGGAACCGAAAGTGACGCGATCCAGACCTCGGTGAGCGAGGAGGGGCGCGCCGTCACGTTCAGCCTGGTCCAGCCGCGCGTCAGCGGCAACGACGTCGAGGTTGGCGTGCGCTTCCCCAGTGGACAGCTCGCCGTCGAAACGCCCGCCTGGCAGGCCGCCGAACAGCGCGCAGACGTCATCAACGTCATTTTGGGCGTCGTCAGCCTGCTTATTCTCATTGGCGGCCCTTTGGCGGCCTTGCTCGTCTGGTATCTTTTCGGCCGCGACCCACAGATCGGCGTCGTGCCCGAATATGTTTCTGAGCCGCCAGACAACACGCCGCCCGCTGTGGTCGGCGCCCTCGTCGATGAGACGGCCCATATCCACGACATTATGTCCACCCTTATCGACCTCGCCGAGCGCGGCTACCTGACCATGGCTGAGACCGCGCCTGGCAAAGACTACACCTTTGAGCGCACCGACAAGCCCCTAAACGACCTGCGCCCCTTCGAGCGCAAGATGGTCGAAGGCATCTTCCGCGGCAAGAATTCGCGCGAACTCGACAGCCTCCAGTACAAATTCGCGGACCGCCTGCCCGGTATCCGCAAAGAACTCTACCAGGAACTCGAACAGCGCGGCTACATGCGCACCTCGCCCGAATCCGTGCGCAGTCGCTTTGGCTGCCTGGCTTTCATGCTCCTCGGCGCCGCCTTCCTGGCCTTTTTCGCGGTCAACGCCATCTTTGGCGACGACGTGTCGCTCGCCATCTGCCCCGCCCTGGCCCTCGGGGTCACCGGCATCGTACTCTTCATCACCGGCCGCTACATGCCCGCCAAAACGCCTCAAGGCGCCGAAGCTGCGGCCAACTGGCTGGCTTTCAAGAATTACCTGCAGGACATCGAAAAATACACTAATCTCGAAGAAGCCACCGGCATCTTCCAAAAATACCTGGGCTACGCCGTGGCCTTTGGCCTCGAGCGAAGCTGGATTCGCAAATTCTCCTCCGTCCCCGCCGCCCCGATCCCGCCCTGGTACGTGCCCTTCCCTTACTACGGTGGCATGGGCCATGGCGACGTTGGCCGCCGCGGCGGTACCGTACGCGGCGGTGGTCGCGAAGGCGGTGGAGCCAGCCGGCCATCGTTAGAAGGCATGTCCGGCGGACTCGCCGGTGGCCTCGCCGGCATGTCCGGCGGCCTCACCCGCATGCTAACCAATACGCAAACCGTTCTCCAAAGCACCCGCTCCTCCAGCAGCAGCGGCGGAGGAGGAGGCTTCAGTGGAGGCTTCAGCGGTGGCAGCAGTGGCGGCGGCAGCGGCGGCTTCGGTTAATCCAAAGGAACTATCATGGGACGAACAATCGGCATCATCCTCATCGCCATCGGTGTCATCGGCTGCCTCATTATAACGGCGCTGATGGCCTCCTACGTCGCAGACGAGAGCCTCTCCAGGAGCGCCGCCATCCTTGGCTTCGCCCTTGGCGCGGCCGTCCTCATTGTGCCGCTCGGGGCGGGCGTCTTCATGCTGTGGAAAGGTGGCCAGGAAGCGCAGGCCGGCGCCGAGGCCCAGAAACAGCGCCAGCTCCTCAACATGGTCAAAACGCGCGGGCAGGTCGCCATTAGCGATCTGGCCATCGAGATGGACACCACCCGCGACCACGTGCAGACCATGCTGCACGACCTCGTTGGCAAAGGCCTCTTCTCCGGCTACGTCAATTGGGATGAAGGCATGCTCTACTCCCGCCAGGCCAGCGAGCTACGCCAGCGCAACACCTGCGAAGTCTGCGGCGGCCAGCTAGAACTCGCCGGCCACGGCGTCATCCGCTGCCCATTTTGTGGGACTGAGTATTTTCTGGAGTAATTGATACGATATAGGGGACTGGCTATTCGTCCGCGCTGTTACCCTGCCCACCTGTGTCCGAGACCGGTTCTGTACCGTGCCGCCCGTTAAAGTTGCCTTTAGCGCTTCCCCGCATTCCAAGCTTCCCTAGATTCCACTTACGGAGGCGTTTTATGTAAGGAGCGGGCATGTCTCCGTCCTGCCCAATGGCGCCACCTGTAAACATGTAATGATAGTTAAGCGAGCCACGGCTGGCGCGGTTCAGAACTGCACCGAGAACGGTGGCGCCTGCCTGCTGCAGTATCGCAAGCGATCGCCGTGCCTCGTGACGCCTTGTTCGACCTGCCTGCACCACCATGATCACGGCATCAACTCGATTAGACAAAACTGCTGCATCCGCCCCGGTTAACACCGGTGGGCAGTCCATTATCACGACTTCGAACTCGTCCACAAGCCTGGCGAGTAATAATTCCATTTGTTCCGAACCAAGTAGTTCTGATGGATTGGGTGGCGTTTCACCGCTATTGATGAGCTTGAGCGAATCGACGCCGGTTCGGCTCAGGTAACCTTCGAGCTTAAGCTCAGTCGAGCGAAGAAGCTCTGCAACTCCCATCACATTTGAAATTTCGAATATGAGATGTTGCGCCGGTTGCCTCAAGTCGGCGTCAACGATGACAGTGTTTAATCCAGACCTTGCCATTGCTAGCCCAAGATTGGCCGCTGTGAGACTCTTCCCTTCACTGATCCCGGGGCTCGTTATCAGTATGACGCCTGGTAGCGTATTTTCAGATGCGAAACGAATATTGCTCCGAATTACATTAAAGGCTTCTGATGTCGCAGAAAACGGTGACAGGGAACTGAGCAACTTTCCCTGGTAGCCTTTGACACGTATCTGACTGACAGCGCCGAGTGGTGTCAGCCCAAGTTCCTGTTGCAGATCGTCGGTCGTTTTCAGCGTATCATCGGTGTACTCTCGCAGTATGATGGCGCCCAACGCCAGCACCATACCGAGACTTCCGGCCAGCAAGGTATTCAGGCCAACGCGTGGTCGAACCGGTTCGGGGTTTGCTTCGGCTGTCTCCATAACAGCCAGGTAATTCGCCGTGCTGCTACTTTCCAGCAGAGTCAGTAACTGCGCATAATTGCCTTCCCAGCCAGTAATCATTTGCTCCAGACTGTTAATCTCGGTCTGGTATGCGGCGAGCGCCGCAGCTGTACGCAAGTTCGCCATTTCACCTTCCAATTCTTCAATACGCAACTGTCCATTATCGATGCGTAAACGTAGGCTTGCCAGGCGTTCCTCCAGAAAGAGCCGTGATTCCGCCTCGGCCTCGCTCGGTGTCTGTGCAGGACTCAATAGGATCATTTGGCGTGCAATCTCATCCGCTATTATGCGTGCCTCTGCTGGAGATGTCGCCTCGACTGTTATCTCCAGCAACTGTGTGCCGTTAATCGGCGTTATTCGTACCTGTTTCCTCAGTTGTTGCCACGATCGATCCAGCTCAAGCGTTTCAACCACTCCCTTGAGCACGGGCTGGCGGAGGCCTACTTCGGCATAGGTCACTGCGAGTTGCTCGCCAATTTGAAGATCACCACTGTCAAGATTCGCAGCCTGGATGGATTGTCCAACGAGGAGTGTAGATGTCGCCTCATAAATTGGGGGCAAATTACGACTGATAACAAACCCGGTCGCCGTGGAGAGCGCCACGCTCAATACGATCAGCCACCACCGTCTCGCGAGGATGACCGCAATTTGACGCATTTGGATAAAATCATTCATGATGATCCTTCCGTTATGAGCGAAATCTGAGCCAGGGTTCAAATGTGGACGATCGGGAGAGAGGCTCGTCTGGCCCAGTTAATTGCTGAAACGGAGGTCGCCTATCAACGGCCCTGCGTATCAGAACCGGCCAGTTCCTCACTTTTGGCGCCTCCTTGGATTAAGACAACATAAATGACGTGTGTCGTCGAGGGCGCCGCGGTTGGCGTTGGCGTGGGTGCGCTTGCCACGATATCTAGGCCAAATTCATAGAGCTGCCCATCATTCTCCTTCGGATCCGTGTCATTATCCACCCGGCGATCGACAACGTACAGGCTCATGAAGTCCGGATTATCGCTGCGGCGTCCATAGGCCAACCCAGAAGGACTCCTTGGATCTGCTTCGGCAATATCAATCAACGATACCAGCTCGCCAGATGTCGTAACCTCCGCTACGATGTCTTCAGGCTCTCCGACCAAATATAAAGTACCCCTATCGGGGTTGAATTCGATCCCTTCCGGATCGAGAACACCTAGCGCTTCAGTGTCAAACTGGTAAACGACGTCGTCGACGCCATCAAGCACGCCATTTGGGCCGGGTGTCACCTCGTAAACCTCGGCATTTACCCCATCGACAACAAAGACACGGTTTTGCGTCCCCTCGTAAGCGATCCCTTCGGGATCATGGCTGTCGAAAGCTCGCGTGTCAAAGGATGTCAGAATATCATCTGCAGTCCCGTATTGACCATCCCCTCCAGCTCCTAATTCGTAGATTTCATCCTTACTGTCGTCTGCAAAGATAATACGTTTTCCATCTGGCTTGTAAGCAGCGCCGGTCGGTTCGTCTGAAAACTCTGTGGCGTTGAAGGTTCCAGAGAGGTTGCCAAGGAGGTCAATTTCAAAGACATTGACGCCTTCAAAGATGGGCATCTCCTCTACTTCAGCGTCGCTTATTTCTAAACGAATTTCGTCCGAAATATAGGCCAGACCGCTCGGGTCCGGACTTGGCGGATCAAATTGAGAGGTATTGATCGTCCGCACTAAAGTAGCGTCGAGCGGCTGATTAAGCACGGGCCGCCGGACTGGTTCGGCAAACGCCAGCTCGACAATCTTACCATGTCCATCGACAGTGCTGTCGGCAACGTACAGACTCATGCGATCAGGGTCGTCCGTCAGGTCACCACTTGGCGCAAAAAGGAGTTCCTGTGGATGCTGTAGTGCCACCTCTGAAAGTTCAAAGGCAGTTACAATTCTTCCCGACTCGCTCAGCTTATAAAGCCATCGTCCCTTCGCATCCATCACATAGAGGTGACCATCAGATGGATTGAAAGCAAGGCCCTGCAAATCAGCTAGCAGGTCATCTTGAACTGTAATTTCGGTCGTGCGGCCCACGCCAGGCGCAGTTCCATTCCCGGAACCTTGCCGCGGTTCCCGGTCGACTTGCACGATTCTGCTCGCGGCCTTATCTAGGAAGAACAGACGTCCAGCGGTGGCATCGAACGTCATGCCCTGAGCACTTACTACGCCAAAGTCCGCAGCATCGAGATTGACGACCTGGCCGATAGCTGTTAGGTCATCGTCCCCTAATTTGATAGCGATCAGCTCATCTGTTGGCAGGTCGTATAGAAATAAAGCATTCCTAACCACATCCACCCACGGGTTAACCACGCTGTCGGGCGAAGCCAGGATGGCTCTGGCTCCGGCCGGGTCCCCAAAAAAGTTAAATAGCACAATTTCGGCGGGGGCCATGCCGCCCGCGCTCGATTGATTTGCCGGCAATGTAACGAACATATCGGCCGTAGGCCAATAAGCCAGACCGAACGGGTGGAGTACACCGAATTCCCCGACTTCAATAACACGTGCATTCCTAATAGAGCTTGGCGAAAATTGGCGTGTGAACGGGGATTCGACCGTGAGAAGCAGTAGGACGACTGCAGTTATGGTTCCGTATCGTAAGCCGACCTTTTCAACCACAATCGCCTCCAATGCAAAAATCTGCTAGTTTCGATTGTATCCTTTTAATGGAAGAACCAAAAGCTTATTTTCGATCGTTGGCTTGCTTACCTTCCTTTCAAACGCGCCATAACCCCAACCGTGCGGTAGAGAATATAAACGTCCATCCATAGCGACCAGTACTGTATGTAATAGAAGTCGTACTTTAACTTTCTCAAAGCATCATCGGCGCTGCTACCATAATCATATTGCACCTGGGCCCAGCCTGTGATTCCCGGCTTTACCATGAGTCGTGTTCGGTAAAACGGAATCACACTTTGTAATTCCTGAATGAACTCGGGACGCTCCGGTCGCGGACCGACAAGACTCATTTCTCCGCGTAGCACATTCAGAACCTGCGGCAGTTCATCGAGGCGCGCCCTACGTAAAATCCGACCGATTCGCGTAATTCGCGGGTCATCTTTTTCAGTCCAACGCGCTCGACCATCCTTCTCCGCGTCGACAAACATCGTGCGAAATTTGAAGATAGAAAATGGCCGGCTGCCTCGCCCCGATCTTGTCTGGCGATAGAAGGCTGGCCCGGCGGAATCCAAACGGATTGCCAGTGCCACCGGAATCAGGATTACCAGAAGAACTGGTAACGCCAGAAGTACCACAATCAGGTCGAGAAGGCGCTTATTGAACTGCTGCGGTCGGCTGAATATCGGTCGACCCTCCATCGCCTGGAGGATCCACGCTGGATCAATATATTCGATCGGGGTCTGGCGAGAAAGTCTCCCATAAAGATCGGGCATCCATGAAACACGCATTCCCTGCGCCTGACAATCCACCAACTGCTCAAATAAATCGGCTGGCAAATCTCGATTCTTTGCCACGACAATCTCATGAATTCGATGCCGCGCGGCCAACTGCGGCAGGTCTATTTCGCCGCCTAACAGCGGCGCCGAATCTGCCATTAGTTCCCGCGCAACGTGATCGTCGTCGAGAAAACCGATCACCATGCATTTTGCTCCATAGCCCTGTTTAATTAATTCGACGATCGCACGCCCTGGCCGTCCACCCCCAACGACCATGACCCGATGTAGAAATGGCGGCCGGTAAGTTGAAACAACGTAGATCCAACGCCAGACCGCGATAGCCGGTAACAATACAATTAAGAATTGAACGAAGAACCATGCCGGCGGAGCCTCAGGGACTAAAAAACGGATCGGCAGTAGGACCAGGAGGTAGATAACGCCAATGATAAACAGCCTTGTGATACTTAAAGATAAATCGCTCGACGAGGGAACATCGTACAGGTCGTTCAGCCGCGCAAGCACCCACCATTCCGCGAGCAGCCAAGAAAACCAGAACCCATCGCTGTTAAACAACGGATTCTCGGAGCGCACGATGCCAGATTTTTGCCAGAACCAGGAGACCGCCCACGCAATAAGGACGACAATTATTGAATCAATCAAAATGAGCAGCACACGGCGCTCGGAGAACTGGATCGGGACCACTCTCCGTCGTACTGTGCCATCTTCAGTTGAAATCGTCGCGACGGCCGCTTGATCCTTCTGCTTCAGAAGCATTACACGACACCCGCCAGGTCTATGCGATTCAATTTGGGTTTGTGATATGGGAAACCGCGATGGATTGATGCTAGCTTGCGTCGCTAGCTACGTCTCACTCTGTGCATCCACCATTTCTGTATACGACGCATGTCGTCGACTCTTCCCCGCATTGCCGCTTCGGGCGCCGCCGAAATAGACTCGACGCGGAAGCGGTGCCACAACCTGAAAAGAAGCCAGTATGCCGGCGGGCGCGTTCTGTTTTCCAACTGATCGGCGAAGAGATGGACTAGATACGATAGCGTTGCGACCAGCACAATTGGGTCGTCGCTCGAGAGTGATGATACAATTCCGAGAACTGCATACTCATAACCATGCAATGGTAAGATCAGGCGGTGTCCACGCCGGAAGCGAAAGTACATATAGTCGGCGAGATGGTCCACGTCCGGCAGAACTCCCGCCACGACTGCCACGGCACAGGTCGTCGGATCTCCGCTTACTGTCCAGGCCGCCGCGCCAATCGTCGCCGAAAGAATCATATGTTTGTGCGGTAACACCGGTAATTCCTCACCTCAACTAACCCCTAGTCGCCGAAAACATTGAGTAGGAACGGGTTGGTAAACTTCATAACCGGCGGATTCAGAGTTAGCTTCCCTCCAGTTGGGCGGCAAAAACTTCGGCCATCGGGGCGAACGCAAACTCCTCGAGAAGTCTTCGCAGACGGCGCTCAGTGCGCCTCAAATTTACATAGTGACGAAAACGAGAGGACGCCGGTGCGTTGCTAATTCGCGGCTGATCTGGGTCAAACTCCCACGGGTGTAAGTAAACAACGGCCGGATGCGAATGCGCGTTGAGGTGACGGATTGCGGCACGCGTGACCCATAATGGGAAAAGTCTGAAGTAGCCTCCACCGGCCACTGCCCAGTTTAGCTTGCCAAAGCGAATCGTGCTGATCGGAAATTCCCACAAGCCGCAATCCAGCTTATGAGCGAATCGATGCGCGTTCCGAATACCGTAACGATCGTGAGCGGCTACTGGAAAGATACTTGAATCATACCTAATCCCATGGTCTCGTAAGACCGCCAACGCCCAGAGAGACTGGCGGGTAATCGAAAATGATGGCGCCCGGTAGCCCGCCACCTTGATACCGCCGGCTGGGCGGACGATCGCCTCGAGGGATTGGCACAGGTCAACGGCGAACTCTTCAGGTGACTGGCGGTAAACCAGCTCGTGCCAGTAGCCGTGCGTCGCTAATTCATGTCCACTTTTGGCAATCGCCTCGACGAGACCCGGATTCCGGTCAGCGACCCAACCCAGTACAAAGAACGTTGCGCGCACCCCGTATTCCGCGAGTAAACGTAGAACAAGTTGCGTGTTTGCCATCACCCGGCTCGGATAACGCTCCCAGGTGGCGCGGTCACTCACTGTCTCGAATGCATGAACTTGAAAATGCTCTTCGACATCAATTGTCAAGGCATTAAGGATCGATTTCATTGTCGATTTCTAGTTAGCGAGGGGAGCCGCGGGCCGCTCGCCGATGATCTTTGCGGGAATGCCCGCGACGATGACCCCTTCCTGCGTGACGCTCCTGGTGACGACCGCTCCCGCAGCTACAACCACTCCGTTTGCAATGTTCGTTCCGGCGGTGATAATGCAGTGCGCTCCCAAC
>JAICPS010000491.1 GCA_025929715.1 Anaerolineae bacterium
AACATACTCGACGAGGACGAAAGGGTTTTTGTTGCCGGAGGAAAAGATGTCTTTAGCTAAACGATACGATCCGCAGGTATTTGAATCGCAGATAGAGCGCCGGTGGCGGGAGAAGAGAGTCTATCACTTTGACGCTGCCTCTGAACGGCCGATATACAGCATCGATACCCCACCGCCCACCGTCTCCGGGCATTTGCACCTGGGACACGCTTTCTCTTACAGCCACACTGATTTCATAGCCCGTTTCTGGCGCATGAGGGGCTACAACGTCTATTATCCCATGGGATTTGACGACAATGGCCTACCGACGGAACGGCTGGTAGAACTTCGTGAAGGGGTGCGCGCCGACGAAATCGGTAGGCGCGCCTTCATCGAGCGCTGTCTGGCCCTGAGCGATGAAATTGAAGCGGAGTACGAAGGGCTTTTCCGGCGGCTAGGGCTCTCTGTAGACTGGCGCTATCGTTACCGGACTATTTCAGGCGACTCACGGCGGCTGGCGCAGTGGTCTTTTCTGGATTTATACCGCCGCGGTTTCGTCTACCGGCGCGAGGCGCCAGTAATCTGGTGTCCAACCTGCCACACGGCCATCGCTCAGGCGGACGTGGACGACCTTGAGCGAGAAAGCAACTTCCACACCATCGCTTTTCGCCTAGAAGACGGCGAGACGCTACCCATCGCGACAACCCGACCGGAACTGCTGCCGGCATGCGTGGCGATCTTCGTCCATCCCGACGATCCACGCGCTCCGCACTTGATTGGGCGTCACGTGACCGTGCCGATCTTTGGGCAGCAGGTTCCTATCATCGCGGATACCGCCGCCGATCCCCACAAAGGAACCGGGATTGTGATGTGCTGCACCTTTGGCGACACGGCGGACGTGGAATGGTGGTACAAACATGCACTGCCACTTGTGGAAGCCATCAGCCCTGACGGGCGCATGACAGAGTTCGCCGGTCCATTTGCGGGATTATCCACGGACCGGGCGCGCAGTGACATTGTGAGCGTGCTCCGCGAGCGGCAATATCTGCTGGGGCAGCAGTCTACAAGGCAAACTGTGCGGGTGCATGAGCGTTGCGATACGGCGGTTGAGTTTGTCGTATCTCGACAGTGGTTCGTTTCGATGTTGCCGCACCGGCAGTCCCTGCTCGAAGCAGGGGACAACGTGCAGTGGCGTCCTGCCCATATGCAAGCGCGATACGAGCAGTGGGTGGACAATCTCGGCTGGGACTGGTGCATTTCGCGCCAGCGGTATTTCGGAGTCACTTTCCCGCTGTGGTATTGTGACGACTGCGACGAGATCATCCTCGCTGCCGAAGACGCGCTGCCGGTTGATCCCACCGAGAGCGCACCGCCGCACCCTTGCGGCAACTGCGGCGGGATCAGCTTCACGCCCGAAACGGACGTCATGGACACCTGGGCCACCTCTGCACTAACGCCACAAATAGCCGGCCGGATATTTACCGATCCGCTCCTATACGAAAAAGTATTTCCCTATTCGTTGCGCCCGCAGGCTCACGAGATCATCCGCACCTGGGCCTTTTACACGATTGCCAAATCGCAATATCACTTCGACGCGGTGCCCTGGCAGAACGTAGCCATTTCCGGCTGGGGGTTAGCGCCGGAGGGTGCGACGAAAATCAGCAAGAGCCGTGGCGGTGGGCCGTTGGGATTTCTGGCCGCGATCGAACGATACTCGGCCGACGCGGTGCGCTATTGGGCGGCCAGCACCGGTTTTGGCAGGGACAGCGTCATCGACGAGCGCAAAATCCAGTCAGGCGCGAAGCTTGTCACCAAGCTATGGAACGTTGCGCGGTTCAGCGAGCGCTTCCTGGACCACGCGCAGTCCGCAGAGCCGCCTGAGCAGTTATCGCCGGCCGACCGCTGGCTTCTTTCGCGAACGCAAAGGCTCATTCAGCGCGTCACATTGCTCTTTGAAGGTTATGACTATGCCACTGCCAAGGCCGAAATCGAACTGTTTTTCTGGACCGAGTTTGCCGACAATTACCTGGAGTTGGCTAAGAAGCGGCTTTATGACGGCGGCGAGGCTGGGCGCGGCGCACAAGCCACTTTGCGTCTCGGCTTATTGACGACCCTAAAGTTATTCGCACCATTCTTGCCATATGTTACCGAGGCCATCTTTCAAGGGTTGTTGGATACCGACAGCTCGATTCACAACAGCGAATGGCCGCAAGTGCAGGAGCGTTTGATTGATGACGACGCAGAAGCGGTCGGACGGATGCTTATCGAAATCGCTACTTCCGTGCGCCGCTATAAAAGTGAATCGAATCTATCGCTTGGTGCAGAGCTTGCGCGTCTGCATCTGACGACCGCCGATCCGGAGTATGCGATCCGGCTAAGGGAGGCAGCGCCGGACATTGTTAGCGTGACGCGCGCAAGGGAAGTAACGGTAAATGCACATGACGATCCGGCGCTGATATGGATCGGAGGAAGTGATGGTCTTGGCATCCTACTGGTCCCCTAGCCATTCTTCCAGGATAGGCCTCTACAAAGGTCTGATGTAGCTGTGAGTTGACGGGCGTACAATGTGCGAGACTTAACGGCATTTACATCAACGCTTTGAAAAATCGTTGTACGATCAGATCGTGGAGGATTAAAATGGCTTCAGCTCTTACTCAACTATCCGACGCGCTGGCGGCCGCCGTGGAAGAGGCCGGCAAGTCAGTGGTACGTGTCGAAGGCCGTCGCCGTATGGCGGCGAGCGGTATTATGTGGCGGGACGATGGCATCATCGTCACCGCAAATCACGTTGTGAAACGCGACGAAGGGATCGGCGTGGGGCTTCCCGATGGGCAAAAGTCGCAAGCGAGCGTGGTAGGGCGTGATGCCAGCACCGACCTTGCGGTGCTTCGCCTGGACGGGGCGACCGGCGTGGCTGCAAAACTGGGTGAAAACCCGCAAGTAGGCCACCTCGCGCTGGCTCTTGGCCGTCCCGGCCACACCGTGCAGGCTACGCTTGGCATTGTCAGCGCGTTGGGCACTGAAGCGTGGCGCACGCCGATGGGCGGCCAGGTGGATCGCTATTTGCAAACTGACGTGGTGATGTATCCCGGCTTCTCCGGTGGCCCACTCGTCGATTCGACGGGGCGCGTTCTGGGGCTCAATTCATCCGCTCTCGTACGCGGGGTGAGTGTTGCGCTCCCTGTGACTACGCTCAGCTCAGTCGTCGACACACTTGTCGCTCACGGGCGCGTACGGCGCGGCTATCTGGGCATCAGTACCCAGCCCGTGCGTTTACCTGCACCTACCGCCGAGGCGCTGGCACAGGAGACCGGCCTGCTCATCGTGGGCGTGGAGCCGGACAGCCCCGCGGATCAGGGTGGATTGGTGCTGGGCGACGCCATCGTGGGTGTTGACGGCAGCCGCGTGCGCCATCACGATGACCTTCTGGCGCTGCTAAGCGGCGACCGCGTTGGCCGCAAGGTACCGGTGCGTATCCTTCGTGGGGGACAGGACCACACAATCAACTTAACGATTGGCGAGCGCTGAATCCTCCACCGCTACGAAAGGACGAAATCCGACGATGAAGTTTTCAGGCGTAATCCCTTTTAGCAGCCAACAATTGGATGCGGAACTTGCTGCTCACGTTGCGGCCGCACGAAAGGCGCTCGTCCAAGTGCGTACTGGTCGCAATGGAGCTGGTTCA
>JAICPS010000117.1 GCA_025929715.1 Anaerolineae bacterium
ACAGCAGTGTTCAGACGCGATTTGACGAAAGTGCTGTTACTGATGGTGATTAGCGCCTGTTCGTCAGCCGGCAGAGCTACGCCGACTACTCTGGTCGATATCGCTACATCTCCCTCGACAAGAAGCGCGGATTTAGCGGACTCTGCCCCTGTTTCAACCGTGGGCGATTTCGTGCCATCCGGCTACAGCCTGCAGCCGGGAGAGATGATCCTGGCAGCCGAGGAAGATAACATCCCCGCGATCCTGGCAGATGACACCCTTTTCGTCGACGCCGGGCGTGGAAGTAATGAGTGGCAGAGCGACGATCTGGTTATCGGCGTGGCCGTCGAAGGTGACGCCCGCGCCTATCCGGTGCGTCTTATCAGCTCCCACGAAATCGTCAACGACGTGGTCGGCGGGCGACCCATCGTCATAACCTGGTGCCCACTCTGCTTCTCGGCGCTGGTGTTCGACCGTGTGGTCGATGACCGGACGTTGACTTTCGGCGTTTCGGGCTATCTCTTTCGCAACAACCTGGTCATGTACGACCACCAGACCAACACCTACTGGAGCCAGCTTTTGGCGCAGGGCATCCGCGGCGCGCTAAATGGAGAGAAGCTCACGCTGGTTCCCACTGTCATTACCGAATGGGCCAGTTGGAAGGACGAGCATCCCGAAACAACTGTGCTTTCCGCCCGGCAGCTTGGTAAACAGGCTGACAAGGTTGTGGATCCATACGTCGGCTATTACGCCAGCGGCATCGCCGGGCTCACCGGGTCGCTCGCGGATGATCGTCTTCCCGCCAAAGAACTCGTCGTCGGGCTGGTAATCGGCGACGAGGCGCGAGCCTATCCGCTGCCCGCACTGAAGGAGACCGTGATTGTCAATGATCAGTTAGCGTCTGTGCCGCTGCTTTTGCTGTACGATGCGGATCTACAGACCGTTTACGTTTACCACCGCAAAGTGGGCAACCAGATTCTGATTTTCGAGGCGGACGACGAGGTCGGATCGCTTCGCGATGTCAATACCGGCTCCCTTTGGGACGTCAGGAGCGGCGTAGCCGTAGAGGGCACATACCGCAGCAACCGGCTCCACCGGCTGAGCGCGCCGCTGGTCTATTGGTTTGCATGGTCGGGAATCTACCGGCAGACAGAACTGTGGACATTGGATGGATAGAGACAGCCAAGAGGTCATTCACCATCCTTTCAGGACAAGGTGGCCAAGTGTAAAAGTGTAAATGTTGGCCATCTTGGCCACCTTGGCCGCGTTCGCCCTACGACACCCGACTCCCCTCACGATCAATTGACAAAACCCACGAGCGACTTCCAAGTCCAGCCGCCGCGAACGCCTGCTGCATAGCGGCGGCGATTGCTTCGTGACCATCGGGCGCGAAGGCGATGACGCCGGGGCCGGCGCCGCTGATCGCCACGCCGTGGGCGTCTGCCGCGCGCGCGGCGTCGAAGGCCGCCGCCATGCCGGGCACCAGCGGCAGCCGGTACGGCTGGTGCAGGCGATCCTGCATGGCCGTGGCTAGCTGCTCGTAATCGCCCTCGGCTAATGCGCGCAGCAGCAGTCCCAGGCGGCCCAGGTTGAAGACGGCATCGGCGAAAGGGACGTGCGGCGGCAGCGCGGCGCGCGCTTCAACCGTGAGCAGCGCAAAGTCCGGCACGACGACGGCAACGTGTAGGTCGGCGACCGGCAGTCGTTCCACCAGCAGGCGCTCGCCGTCGCGGTTGGCCATCACCAGCCCACCATGAAGCGCGGGCGCCATGTTGTCGGGGTGGCCCTCGATGGCAACAGCCAAATCCAGGACTTCCTCGCGCGAAAGCTGCTCGCCCAACAACTGATTTGCCGCCAGCAGCCCCGCCAGCACGGCGGCGGCGCTGCTGCCAAGACCGCTCGTGACCGGAATCCGATTGACCTGGCGTAGGTGTAATCCGGGCAGCGGTTGGCCCACCTGGTCGGAGAGGCGCTGCATGGCCTGCACCATCATGTTTCTCTCGTCGACGGCAATGATCCCCTGCCCTTCACCCTCCACGGTAACCAGCATTCCCGCTTCTCTGGCAGTTACTTCGACGGTATTATAAAGGCCCAGCGCCAGGCCCAGGCAGTCGAAGCCGGGGCCCAGGTTGGCGCTTGTGGCGGGAACGGTAACGGTCAGGTGCATGGAGGTATTGTGCCCGAGGGCATTGATTTGACAAGCGATACACAGCCAGACGACCTCTCTCAGCTGCCCATGCTGCCACAGCCTGCGCAGCAAAACATCGCGCTGCAGGTGAGTCGTGGCGCGCAGCGGGCGCTGCGCGACGGGCATCCCTGGCTTTACGCGGATGCCATCGAGCGCCAAAGCCATGAGGGGCAGCCCGGCGACCTTGCCGTTATCTTTGACCATAAGCGGCGCTTCCTGGCGGTGGGCCTATACGATCCCACTTCGCCCATCCGCGTTCGCGTCCTGCAACATGGACGGCCAGCGCCCATCGACGCCGCGTGGTTCGCCCAGAAAATCGGCGCGGCGCTGGCGCGGCGCGCTCCGCTGCACAGCGACCCGCACACCACGGGCTACCGCCTCATTCACGGCGAAAACGACGGGCTGCCGGGCCTGGTGCTGGACCGTTACGGCGACACCTGCGTACTGAAGCTCTATACACCGGCATGGGTTCCCCACTTCTCGCGGACGCTCCCCGCGCTTCTGGAAGCGACCACCGCTCGCCGCCTGGTGTTGCGCCTGAGCCGCGCGGCAGCGAGCGACGAGCATTTACTGCACGGACTGCGCGGCGGACAGGTCCTCTACGGCCCACCCCTGGAGGGCGAGGTGACCTTCCTCGAAAACGGGCTGCGCTTCGCGGCGGACGTCATCCGCGGGCAGAAGACTGGCTTCTTTTTTGATCATCGCGATAACCGCGCACGCGTTGAAAAGCTGGCAGCCGGTCGCGAGGCGTTGAACCTGTTCGCCTACACCGGCGCCTTCTCGCTTTACGCGGCGCGTGGCGGCGCATGGCGCGTGGTGAGCCAGGATCTGAGCGCGCCCGCGCTACAAGCCGCCGCCGGCAATTTCGCCCTCAACCAGGACGACCCACTGGTAGCCGCGGCAAACCACGAATTGCTGGAAGGGGACGCTTTCAAAGTGCTAAAATCATTGCGTGGCAGCCAATCCTTTGACCTGATCGTGGTGGATCCGCCCTCCTTCGCCCGCAGCAAGCAAGAAGTCCCGGGCGCGCTGCGCGCCTACGAACGGCTGGTGCGCGGCGCTTTGGCCCTGCTGCGCCCCGGCGGTGTGCTGGTGATGGCCTCCTGCACGGCGCGAGTGACGCCGGACCAATATTACGAGACGGTCTTTAGCAGCGCGGCAACAGCGGGACGCCCACTCGTCGAAATCGCGCGCACCGGGCACGCGCTGGACCATCCGGTAGGTTTCGCGGAGGGAGAGTATTTAAAGTGCTTGTTTGCTCGCGCTCCCTAAAATCGGCTCAAATTCGGGCGACAAACGGTGCTGAAACAGAGTTTCACAGAGATCTGCACAGAGTTACACTGAGGGCGACTGCTCCCAGATTAGCCTCTGTGGATCTCTGTCAAAGAACTTTGTGTACCTCTGTGAAATTCTTTTCCAATAAGCAGTCCAACTACTTAGATTCGGAATCTCCTAAGACGTCGCTCTTCCCCGGCCCCTCCTCCAACGCCTTCTGAATCCGCTGCGAAAGCTCCTTGCGCGAGGGTTTACGCCGGCCGAGGCTCTTAAGCGACGCGGCCAGGTAGTCGATGACGGTGCGCGCCACGCGTTGTGTGGTTTCACGGCTGAGGCGCTCGCCGCGCTCGAACCAGATCATGGCCGCATACCCCATGCTCACGGTCGTACCCGCAGCGACGGCCGCCGCGACCAACCAGGCCGGCGGCCCGCCAATCTTAATCAGCTCATAGAATGCGGTGCGCGCCAGGAAGCCCCCGCCCAGCACGCCAATAATCTCTCGCGCGCGGCGCAACGTGATGCGATACTCATAGATGCGCGCCACGCCCAACACCAGCGACACCTGCACGCCGACCAGCGGCACGAAGTCCAGGAACGGCAGCGGGGTAAGTGCTACCAGCCCGGCAGTTGTCGCCGCGCCGCTGATCACGCGCCAGGCAAGCTGGCGGCGGTATGCTGGCAGTCCGCGGCCGAGCGCCGCAACCAGCGCCGGCTCCGCTTTGACCACGGCGAGCACCACGCGCTCCAGGTTTTCTTTGTCCTCCGCCGAAATGGGAATGACCTTTTCGGGCTGCAGGCCGAGATTCTCGGCGGCGCGGGAAACGACGTCGGCGCGCTGGCGGCGGGGCACGAGATCCATCTTGTTCAGAACCACGACGTAGGGCTTGTAAAGGGCTTCCAGGTCGTGAAAGAGTTCTTGCTCGGTCTGCTTCACGCCCTGCATGGCGTCAAAGAGAATGATCAGAAAATCGGCGTCGGCCGCGGCCTGCATGGCCAGTTCGCGCTCACGCCGGCCCACCGGCCCCACGGCGTCGGCGCCGGGCGTATCTACCACGGTAAAGGGTCCCGCGCTGGCCTGCTGGTTTTGCCTCGTAGTTCCGGGCACTGGCCCCACTTCGGCGCGCGCCGCCCGCTCGGCCACCAGCGCGTTATAAAGCGTGGACTTGCCCACGTTGGCCGGACCCACGATGGCCACCTTACTCTTGTCGCCAAAGGACATCTGCACCTGTTCGCGGGCCAGCTCGAAGAGCTTCTGTATCTTTCCCGGCTGACCTGGTAGTAATGGCAACAGCGACAGCAGTTCTTGCCGCCGCTCCCCCGGCAGCGCCTCCCATATAGCGCCAATCACCCGCCGTGAGTCGTCGGGGAATTCGTTGAGGATTTCGTCGATTTGGGTCATAGCGATATTATACAATGTTTGAACTTTCCACCCTCCCATGCTAACATTTGTTCTATATGAGTCGCCCCACAACTTTACGTCCGTACCATTGGAAAGTTGCTCCCTCCGCCCCGGGTGAGGTGAGCCGCGCGCTTGGGCATCTGCCGCCGGTTATGCTGCAGGTGCTCTTTAACCGCAAACTGACAGATGAGGCCCACATCCAGGCATTCCTGGAAGGGCATTATCTGGAAAAGGACGATCCATTCCTGCTGCCAGACATGGAGGCGGCGGTGGCGCGCATCGAACAGGCCATCACGTGCGACGAGCGCATCGTGGTCTATGGCGACTTTGACGCGGACGGCGTGACCGCGACCGTGCTACTGGTAGAAGCCCTGCGCGGCCTGGGTCTCAGCCGCGAACGCGCGCAGCCCTACATCCCTGACCGCGTGGACGAGGGTTATGGCCTAAATGAAGGCGCCCTGACAGATCTGCGCGAGAAAGGCGCGGACCTGGTGATCAGCGTGGACTGCGGCATTCGCGCCGTGAAAGAGGTCGCCGCGGCGCGCGAGATCGGCCTGGACATGATCGTCACCGACCACCACAGCCTCGGACCTCAATTGCCGGAAGCGACGGCCGTGATCAACCCTAAGCGACCTGAATCTGAATATCCAGAGCAGATGCTGGCCGGCGTGGGCATCGCCTTCAAGCTGGCACAGGCGCTGAGAAAGGCCATGCCGCAGCGCGCGCGCTTTGACGAGGAATCGCTGCTCGATCTGGTTGCGCTGGGCACGGTCGCCGACCTGGCGCCGCTGCGCGGCGAAAATCGCCGGCTGGTGATTGCCGGGCTGGAAGTGATCAACACCTGCCGCCGCCCGGGCATCGCAGCGCTGGCCAACGTCGCCCGCTTGAAACCGGGGAGCATCGCCGCCGAGCACATCGGCTTTGGGCTGGGCCCGCGCATCAATGCCGCCGGCCGGCTGGCCCATGCCTACGACGCGGCAAGATTGCTGGCTGCCAATAATATGCTGATGGCCGGGCGCTTTGCCGAAAACCTCAACGCCCTCAACAGGCAACGGCAACTTCTCACGCGCCAGTTAAGCGCCCAGGCCGAAGCGCTGGTGCAGGACGACACGCCGATCCTGATCGCCGCGCACGCCGATTTCGTCTCGGGCATCGTAGGGCTGGTCGCCAGTCGTCTGGCTGAGAAATATTACCGCCCGGCGATTGTCATGGAAAAGGGCGCTGCGGAAAGCCGCGGCTCCTGCCGCTCCATTCCAGAGTTTCACATCACAGAGGCCCTGGACGAGGTGGCCGACGTGCTGGAACGGCATGGCGGGCACGCTCAGGCGGCGGGTTTCACGGTGCGCAATGAAAATCTGGCCATTTTCCAGGAACGGCTGACCGAAGTGGCCGTGCAACGGCTACATGGGCTGGATTTGAAGCCCACAATCGAGATCGACGCCGAGCTAAGCCTGCAGGAAGTGGACTGGGCGCTGCTGGGCCACCTAGAAAAACTGGAACCCACGGGCCAGTCCAACGCCACGCCGGTGTTCATGAGCCGCGACGTGCAGGTCTACAGCCATCGCGCCGTAGGCGACGGCTCGCACCTGAAGCTGGACGTGGGCGACGCCCGTTGCAAATTCGGTTGCATCGCCTTCCGCCAGGGCGATTGGGCCGCTGCGCTCCCCCAGCGCGTGGACCTGGTCTATACGTTGGGCGTGAATGAGTGGAATGGGCGAAGGGATATTCAGTTGGTGGTGCAGGATATAAGGGAAGCCACATGAAAATACTCGTCACCGGCGCCGCCGGCTTCATCGGCAGCCATCTCGCAGATAAGTTAGCCCGGCGCGGGGATGATGTGGTGGGTTTGGATAATTTTAACGATTATTACGATCCGCGGCGCAAGCGGGCGAATCAGCGTCGGCTCGCGGCGCATAGTAATTTTCGCATGATCGAGGCCGATGTCCGCGACCGGCAGGGGATAGCGGCCATTTTTGGACGCGAGAAGTTCAACGCCGTGGCGCACCTGGCCGCCCTGGCCGGCGTGCGCAATGCAGTCAAGCACCCTGACCTTTACGTGCAGGTGGATTACAATGGCACCCAGAACCTGCTGGATGCGGCGCGCGACAACGACGTGGGCAACTTTGTTTTTGCCTCCACCTCGTCGGTCTATGGCGCGACGAAACAGATTCCCTTCGTGGAAACTGACCCCTGCGACCGCCCCTTGCAGCCCTACGCCGCCGCCAAGCGCGCGGCGGAAATCCTGGGGTTCACCTACCATCACCTGTTTGGCCTGAACTTCACTGCCATCCGCTTTTTCACCGTGTACGGTCCGGCCGGACGCCCGGATATGATGGCTTATCTGCTGGCGGACAGCATCTGCAAGCAGCGCGAGATCCCACTGTACAACGGCGGTGAGATGTGGCGCGATTGGACCTACGTAGGCGACATCGCCGACGGCGCCGTGGCCGCGCTGGACCGGCCGCTGGGCTACGAGGTCATCAATCTGGGGCGTGGCCAGCCGGTGCTGCTCAACGAGTTTGTAGAAATCATGGAAGGGCTGGCGGGCGACAAAGCGAACCTGCGCGAAGCGCCCAAGCTGGCCGCGGACGTGGTGCGTACCTACGCCGACATCGGCAAAGCGCGGCGGCTGCTGGGCTACGACCCACAGGTGTCCGTGCGTGAAGGGGTGGAGCGCTTTTGGGAGTGGTATCGGGAGGAAGAGCTAGAGTAAGAGCTAGAGATATTTTGCCGCGGATTTTATGATTATGAGCAAAGTGGCGCGTGGGGGCAGAAACGATTATACTGAGTAATTGTGTCTACCGGCGAATCGCCGGTAAATAGTAATTCGTTAACACAGAAACGGCGGCGTGGGCCGCCGGTTCATTTTCGATATGCGGGCTGAGAGTGCGACTTGGCTCAACGAAGTCAAGGAGACTTTCAGTGAATTTCGAACAATTCTCTCTCGACGCGCGCCTGAAGACGGCGATTCGAGACGTGGGTTTCACAACCCCCACCCCCATCCAACAACAGGCTATTCCCCATATTCTCGCGGGGCGGGACGTTATGGGGCTGGCGCAGACCGGCACGGGCAAGACCGCAGCTTTTATGCTGCCCATCCTGCAACGGCTGACCCAGGGTCCGCTGCGGCAGGTCCGCGTGCTGATCGTGGCCCCGACGCGCGAGCTGGCGGAGCAGACCCACCAGGCGACCATCGACCTGGGCCGGCACACAAAAGTGCGCAGCGTGGCGATCTACGGCGGCGTGGCCAAGCACGGTCAGGTCAAAGCGTTACAGCGCGGCGCCGAAATCGTCGTGGCCTGTCCCGGGCGGCTGCTGGACTTGGCCGGCGAAGGTCGTATCGACCTCTCACGCGTCGAAGTGCTGGTGTTGGACGAAGCGGATCGCATGTGCGACATGGGCTTTCTGCCTGACATGCGCCGCATCCTGAAATTGACGCCCAATCGACGCCAGACGCTGTTCTTTTCGGCCACCATGCCGCGAGAAATTCGCGAGCTGGCGGACAAGATCCTCAAAAACGCCGTCACCGTGCAGATCGGGGCCATCGCGCCGGCCAAGACGGTATCGCATGCCTTTTATCCCGTGTCTCAGAAGCGCAAGAAAGAGCTGTTGCTCGAAATGTTGAACCAGACGAGCACGGGCCGGGTGCTGGTTTTTACCCGCACCAAGCGCCGGGCGCGTTTCCTGGCGCGAGACCTGGGCAAGAAAGGCCTCCGCGTCTCGGCGCTGCAAGGCAACATGTCGCAGAACCAGCGGCAGCGGGCCATCGACGGATTTCGCAACGGTAAGCACGACATTCTGGTGGCAACAGATGTGGCCGCGCGTGGTATCGACGTAGCCGACATCTCGCACGTGATCAACTTCGACATGCCGGACACCGTGGACGCTTACACGCACCGCATCGGCCGCACCGGTCGCGCGGAGGAGACCGGCGAAGCGTTTACGTTTGCCGCTCCAGAGGACGAATCGATGCTACGCGCCATCGAAAAGGCGCTGAACCGGCGCATCGAACGGCGCCACCTCCCCAATTTCGACTACGACCACGTGTAACAAACCTGTACTCCCCGTCCGGCGCTTAACTGCTATACTTTATTGGAACTCACTGTTCTGTTAGCCCGGCTGCGGGCCGGTCTCTGCCGTAGCTTTCTTAATCTACTGAGACAGGGGATTCCATGAACAAGCAAACCGCCGGCTCCGGCGCCCTGATCGGCGCTCTTCTCACCCCGCCATTGATGGCCCTGATGTTCCTGGGCGACCGTCTGGCGGGGCTTCCTTTCGTGCCCTTCGACCTCTTCGACTGGATCACGCGCGTGCTTCCCGGCCCGCTGATCACCCTGGCTATCGACACGATGATCGACACGATGCTCTTTCTGGGCATCGACGTGGCCGACACCGCCAAGACGGCAGAGCAGTTCGCTGCCCTGCTGCTTTTTTTGACGCTGGGCGTGGCGGTGGGCGTCGTCTTTACGCAGCTTATGGGGCGGCGGATCGTGAGCACAGGGCGCGGCACGGGCCTGTTATTCGGCGCAATTATGGGCATGCCCCTGATCATCATCAGCACGGTCATCACCCAGTCGCCGCACAGCCCTCTCGTCAACGCCGGCTGGCTGGCGCTCCTGTTTGTGGGCTGGGGCGTAGTTTTTCTTTACTCCGCCGATCGTTTGCTAAGAGTTGAACAGCCTGTGGAAGCCGAACAGCCTCCCGAGGTGCGGACGGTGGAGCGAATGGAACGCCGCCAGTTCCTGATACGTCTTGGCGCCAGCACGGCGACGATCACGGTGCTGGGCAGCGGCGTGGGCGCGTTGCTGGCGCAATCGGAACAGCGGCGGCTGGAAGCGCAGCTTGCCGGTTCAATGGCTCATGAGACTGAAGGCGGCTCGAACGCGCCATTTCCCAACGCCGATGATCCGGTATCGCCGGCCCCGGGCACGCGGCCCGAATACACGCCGCTGAAGGACCATTACAAGGTCTTTATTCGCGCCGAGCCGACGTTTATCGACGGCGCCTCTTACGTGCTGCCCATCACAGGGCTTGTCGACAACCCCTTGATGCTGACGCTGGACGATTTGCGTGACAACTACACCGCGCGCGACCAGTACGTGACGCTCTCCTGTATTTCAGGTCGTGTGGGCACGACGTTGATCAGCACCACCCAGTGGACAGGAGTAAGTTTGCAGGAGATCCTGGCGGACGCGGGTGTGCAGCCAGAGGCAGGCTACCTGTACATCACGTCCGGCGACGGCTTTTACGAGACGGTGAGCCTGCGCCTGATTGCCGAAGACGAGCGCATCATGCTGTGTTACGCCTGGGACGGCAACCCGCTGCCAGTTGACCACGGCTTTCCGCTGCGCATCTGGATTCCCGACCGCTATGGCATGAAGCAGCCCAAGTGGATCACGAGCATCGAGGTGACGGATACGTACGAGGAAGGGTACTGGGTGCGGCGCAACTGGGATGAGGTAGCGCGGGTGCAGACCACTTCGGTGATCGACACCGTCGCCGTCGACGCCCTCATCGAAGAAGGCGAACGGCGGCT
>JAICPS010000233.1 GCA_025929715.1 Anaerolineae bacterium
CCTCGACAATCTTCTCGTGATAGTCCCAGACCTCCAACCAATACTGGTAAGAAGCCAACCGCGTCAGTTCAATCGATTCATAGATGTCCCAATAGGCTTCCAATATGCCCTTAACGAAGGGATTATCCAGGCGATTGAATATCGTCAAGTGCAGCTGGCGATGTTCTCCATTGGGGATATGTACCGGATCGCCCCGCAGCTTGTCCCACGCGCATGCTACAAGGCGCCTTAACTCTGAGTAGTCCTCGGCGGTCAGGCGCTTCACCGCCGGCGTCCATAAGCCCGTTTCGATGGCCTGCCGCAGCGCGCTAAAATGCTCGAACTCTGCCTCACCGCTGGCGAGACCAAAAACGGCGCTGTCGCGCACGACCGGTAGAAAGTCAAATGGCTCTCGTTGCGTACCCAGGCGCGGTCTGACAGTCACCAGCCCCCTGCTTCGCGCCACCTCCAATTGCTCGCGCAGCTTGCCGACACTGATACCGATCTCTTCACTCATCTCGGCCAGCGTGGGCAGCCGCGCGCCGGGAGGGACGTTTTGCTCGATAATGTAGCTGAGGAGTTCCGAGTCTATTTTGTGCGCCATGCCTATTTATCTGATAAATAGAATCAATTCAACCAAATCCGATTATAACATCCCTTGCAGCGGCGAACCAGTATGACGGTTAACAACAACCAACTAAGCATTAGCCGTCAAAGATCACACGAGAGGAAAGCGGGACTCTGGTCTTCTCTCTCGTCTCATCCACATAGCCGAGCGTTATGAGCCCCTGCGGCTCCCAATCTTCGGGAAGCGAAAGCGTGCTGACTACGACATCTGGGCAAAAAAGTGGCGCGCACATCCAGCAGGCGCCCAATCCCTCGGCGTGCGCCGCTAACAACAGATTCTGTCCGGCCATTGCGGCGCTTTGAGCAGCCATTATCCACTCGTTGCGTTGTCGTTTTCCGTCTGGATATTGATCCATATCCGACATACTAAGGCACAAGAGGACCAGAGCCGGCGCACGACTGATACGCGCGAACGAGCGGCTGACATCTTTCTCGATCATGTCAGGAGGCGCGCCATCCGCCTGTAAGTCGTGCCGCAAGCGGTCGCCCATGGCCTGCGCCAGTCGAGTCTTACACCTTTCTCCTTCCACGACGGCAAAACGCCAGGGCTGCCTGTTATGCGCTGACGGCGCCCAGATCGCCGCGGTCAGGATACGCTCCAGAAGCTCACGATGAACAGGTCTGCTCTGATAGCGACGAATTGAACGTCGCGACAACAAAAGGTCATAGAATTCGGACGGTTCCGATCTCTGTTTATCTGTGTTCATCGGCATCATAGCTTGGGGTACTCCACCGGCTTCCATAGACAAATCAAAGATTCCAGCAGACAAATACGCCGGTGAGCTTCTTGACTCGAAATTCGCCGTGGCGTTCGATCTTTCGTTGCAAATTTGAGCGCAACGCTTCGGCGACGTCGCGCCAGCTCACGTGGTCTGGCAAGAACCGCTCGTAACGTTCATAAGTGGACGCGATGTAGTCGATGACCGGTTGCGCCTCTGAAAACACAAGCGCACCGGGTAGATCGCGGCGTTCGACGTGTTGGAACTGTGCGGTGAGATAAGACGCGCCGTTTTCCAGGCTGAACGTCAGGTTTGGGCTGATGGTGGGTGATAGAGGCAAATTTAGCTGATCGGCAACTTCGCTGCTAAGCGCAGACAGTTCGGCCATGTTGTTGGCGCTGTTGGTGGCCGCGAGGAGCCGCCCGCCGGGCCGCAATACGCGCCTGAATTCGGCTATTGCCCGCTCGATGTCAGGCACGTGGTAAAGCATGTGATTTGCCAGAACCACGTCTACGGAAGCCCTGCGTAGGGGTAAGTCCTGCGCGTCGAGTTTCAGCCGCGGTACGCCACTCTGCTCCAGGCATCGCAACATGCCGGCAGACAGATCACCGGCAATATAGCGTCCCGCGCGCCGTCTCGCGCCACTCACATAGACCCCCGCGCCACAGCCAACGTCGACAACTGTCTCGTCACCGCGCCACTTTATGGCATCCAGGATCCACGCGGTAAAATCGACCTTGTTTTCGCTAAAACGCTCGTGCGTACGAATACGCACGGCGAGATTATCTTCCGTTCTGTACTGCGAGCGGACGAAGTCCGCATCATGTGACACATGCACTTCATTCATTACAGCACTTCCTTGTACAACACAAGAACCGACGCCGTACCTGTTATGCTTAGTTCGCGATCTTCGACGAAACCAAGGCGTCGGTAAAGCGCTAGAGCGCGTTCATTCTCTCTCATCACACAAATCTCGACGCCCCCGTATCCCGCATAATGGGCGATTTGCGACAGGATGGTAATCAACGCTGTGCCCAGACCCTTACCGCGATGTGCGGGCGCCACTGCCAGATCCGCTATTTCCACGCTGCTGGTATACGCAATTACCTGGCCTGCACCAGTCGGAAGGCCCCCCTCCAGCGCCAACAAATGCAGGCGCTGCCCGCGACGCTGAGCTTCTATCGAACGGTAGAAGCTATCCCTGAATTGGGCTAGTGGACGTTCTGAGAAGCACGACTGGTGCAATAATCTCAGATCGGCTTCGCGCGCCGGCCGAAACGCGACCCAGGGTGGACATCCAGGCGGCGGCGCAAACAGAAACTGGGGTAGGTCGCTAAAATGGCTCAATCAGGTTTTGCCTGTACCGCTGCCGTGTCGATTCCACGACGCCGGGATCAAGACTGCCCGACATCATATGCTCGTTACATTAGCTACATTTACTACTTCAAGCAAATTGATGTAGAGTTGTCTTGATGAGCCGACGATGCCCTAATTGTGACCAGCATCTGCTTGAAGATGAACAGACTTGTTGGCAGTGTGGCTACCGCCTTGGACCGGCGCCAGACAATCTTGCGGCCCCTCCCTCTGCCGGTGCGGCGAGTCTAAGCGCAGAAACGCGAGCTGACTCGCCGCGACCTGACTCGTCATTAATAATATACGGCGCTGTTAGCCTCTGTGTCGTTCTATTTGCAATTTTCTTTACTTTCTTTCTGGGGCGCCAACCTCGGGTCGAGACTTCCGCGGTTACCGTGCCCGAAGGCTGGGTCATTATGGCAGATCGGCAACGCAACTTCTCGGTATTCTTACCACAGGAATGGCCCGTGCTCGATGCTAACGGTGAAGCGGACGAACTCGCGCGCGCCCTGAGCGAACGCGAGGTTTATGCCATGGCGACGCATCCACTGGGCGGCTTTGTAGAAGATGAGGAAGTGATATTTCTTGCCCGAGGCTCGCGGCCTTCTACTTTCTTGCTAGTCGCCATTAGCCCCATACTGAACCGGTTGTCGCTTGCAGAAGCTGCCCGCTTGGCCCGCGAAGGGGATGTCTTGGTGCGAGACGCCAGGCAGATTGAGAACCTTGGCGCGTGGCAGACGGCGATTAGTGTGGTGCTCGAAGCCGCCGGTGAGGCAGATACGCATTGCGAGCAACGCTTTATAGGTGGTGAGCAGACGGCGCTTCTACTTGCCCTGTGCGCACCGCCGGGACAGCTCACTGCAGAAACGTCCGAAACGATCCTCTCCAGTGTGCAGCGCCTGCGGCATTAGTACTATTCAGGAGAGAAGCTGTCTTGACGCTCTTTTGAGCCCTCAGTACAATCCAGCCATGTCCAATTCTAAAGCACCAACAGAGTTCAACTATGGCGGCCAGGCGGTGATCGAGGGAGTCATGATGCGAGGGTCTAAAGCGCTGGCAGTCGCCGTGCGCAATCCGCAAGGCGAGATTGTGGTTCACACAGAACCGCTCAGCGCGCGCATCTATGGCGGAAGCCTGGCCCGCGTTCCATTTTTACGCGGGTTGACGCTCTTGTGGGACGCGCTGGGCCTGGGCGTCAAGAGCCTGATGTTTTCCGCAGAAGTGGCTCTTGAAGAAGAACGCGAAGGTGACGAGGAGCCCGAAAAGATCTTCGAAGGCCCTGCCCAATGGGGAACGGTTCTTATTTCACTCTCTATCTCTATCGCACTTTTCTTTCTTTTTCCCGCCTTTGTGGGCGATCTTTTCGTCCGCTGGCTGGCTGACGGACCCCGTCCCGTTGTCAGCAACATGGTCGAGGGGGTTGTGCGTCTTATTCTCATCATTGCCTACATTTGGGCGATAGGCTTACTGCCTGATGTAAAGCGCCTTTTTGGTTATCACGGAGCAGAGCACAAGACGATTAATGCCTATGAAGCAGGGGTGACGTTGACGCCGGAATCGGTAGCGCGCTTTTCGTTGGAACATCCACGCTGTGGTACGGCCTTTCTGCTTACCGTGGTGGTCGTGTCGATTCTGATCTATACGCTCTTGCCGCCCCTTTCCCTTCCCATCCGCTTATTGTCGCGAGTTATCTTGCTGCCGGTTATCGCAGGAATTGCATACGAGTTCATTCGCTTCTCTGCCAAACACCAGGACAATGGCCTTATCCGCCTGATCACCAGGCCGAACCTAGCTCTTCAACGCCTCACGACGCGAGAGCCGGACGCCGATATGCTTGAGGTGGCTATTGTCGCCTTCCAGCGCGTATTGGCTGTTGAAGGGGCGGTCGTGCTTGTGGAAGATGAACCTGGAGTGGGCGAACCAGAGGCAGCCGTACCTATATAAGGTAGTTGGAACGCATCATGGCCGACAAACATCAGAACAAATCAACGACGGCCGGGGCGTTGCGCGGCGCAGCCGATCACAATGAAGCCGGCTTGCGCTTCTTTGGGCAGTGGGAAATGGAGAAAGCTGTTGAGTCCTTTCAGGGAGCTACCAGGGCCGATCCAGATAACCCAGAATATCATCTGAACCTAGCCCGCACCTACGCCCGCAGCGGAAATTACCACGAAGCGATGCGCTCACTTGGCGAATATATCCGCACGGAAACAGATGAAAACGTCGCCGCCCGCTACGAAAGACTTTTTTCTTCCGCCCTGGACGGTGTAGAAGAAAGGCTCATTGAGAAAATGCGGGACATGGACATGCCCTTACCCCAGATTGGTAAGGGAATCCAGATGTGGCTTGAGTATCGGATTACGCTCGGGCGCAAACCCCTGCAGGTGCAAAAACCTGAGCTGTGGGCGGCAGGGCTGACCTATGCGGTCGTTAAGATAAACTTTGTCGAGATCGCGCCACAAAAAATTGCCGAGGCCTATGGTGTTGGCGAACGGGGACTGCGTGAAAAGTATCGCGAACTGGTTGCCACGCTGGATCTAATGCCGGCCGATTTCCGCTATTTCACCGGCGACGAAAATCCACTTGATAAACTCGTAGAAGCAGCCCAGCTTCTGGAAGAAATTTACGAGCGTTTTCACGAGTCATAGTAGAGCGATTTTCTAGATCGCTTGATTCAGCACCGAGAGAAAAACAATGAAAAATAAGGTAGCGCTGTATGGCGCGGGCAATGTGGGAGCAACGACTGCCCACTGGCTGGCCGGCATGGAAATCGCCGACCTGGTTCTTTTCGACATCTTTGGACAGGTTGCCGCAGGCAAGGCGCTCGACATGTTCGAGTCCGGCCCTGCAATTGGCTTTGACAGCCGCATCTACGGCAGCAACGAAGCGAGCATCATTGACGGCGCCGATGTCGTCGTAGTCACGGCCGGAGTGCCTCGCAGAAAGGATCCGGAAACGGGTCAGTTTCCCAGTCGCGACGAGCTGGTAAAGACGAATCAAGATGTGATGGTCGAGGTCGCGGCCAACATCAAGAAGTACGCGCCGGATAGCATTGTGGTATTGGTCACAAATCCACTCGACGCCATGTGCCACGTGATGTTGAATGAGACTGGGTTCCCTCGCGAGCGCGTCATCGGCCAGGCAGGCGCGCTGGACACAGCCCGCTACAAGACTTTCATTGCCGACGAGTTAGACGTAAGCGTAGAAGACATCCACGGCATTGTCCTCGGCGGTCACGGCGATACCATGGTACCGCTCCCCCGGCACACCTCGGTTGCCGGCATTCCCATCACCGAACTACTCGACGAAGCGAAGCTGGACGACATCATTGAACGCACCCGTAAAGGCGGCGGCGAAATAGTGGGGCTGCTGGGTTACAGTGGCTACTATGCACCGGCTGCGGGCACGGCGATCATGGTAGAATCAATTCTAAAGGACAAGAAACGAGTTCTGCCCTGCGCAGTCTATACGCAGGGGGAGTACGGTTACCACAACCTTTTCATTGGCCTGCCCGCGGTATTGGGACGCGACGGCGTGGAGCGCATTATCGAAATGAATTTAAGTGACCAGGAGCGCGCGATGCTAGACCATTCAGCCGACGCCGTGCGCTCTGTCGTAGAAGTTCTGGGTTACGAGTAGCTTGCCTGCTACATAGACCCGTGTAGCCACCATCACGGTTCTACGTATTCCTTCCACCAATCCTTCTCTGAACGCGGATCCAGAAAAGAGCCATTGTCGCGGATCGCAATACGAATCTCGTCGCCAGGGGCGCGGCCAAAAGGCTGCCGCCCCAGGAGCGCCGGCAGGCGTTCACGCCCTGAACCGTCCATTTCGCGGTAGAGCGCCAGCAGAACGGGCGCCACACAGACGCCTTCCAGGTGGATAGTGTAGCCCTGGACCACGTTGTCTTCGGCGCTATATTTCAGGGTCAGGCGATTCTGGGCGGCGTACAGTACCATTACCTCGTAGCCCCCGCCAATATCGTAGCCAGAGTCAGGCACGCGCAGCCGCTCGCCGGGCGTCGTCGTAACAGCTAACAGGGTCACGTCCCAATCGGTGACAGGGTCTCCACGACAGTCACAACCCCAATACCAATGGTTCACGCGGTAGCCGTGGCTGAATTGCGGCAGACGATCAGGCATAAACAGCGCATCAAGTTGCGGCGCGAGAGTGTCTGTCGGGCCGTCATAGCGCACAAGAGACATTTCCGCAGCCGTGGGCGACCAGCCACGAATGGCCAGATTGAGATCGGGATGCGCATCTGCCGGCCGGTCCGTCGGCTCCGAAGCGATGACCACCGTGCCATAAGTGACGCCCGGCACGTTGCAGTCTTCTGCCGGGGCTGCAGCCATCGGCAGGTAGATGGTCGTGCCAGAGTCCTGCGCCCCCGCGGGCGCGCGTCGGGTGGCCACGGAGAGGAAAGGAAAAGACGCACCCAACAAAAACAGAACTCCGGCAAAATTACAAAATGTTAA
>JAICPS010000020.1 GCA_025929715.1 Anaerolineae bacterium
AACGTTATCAAATGGTATACGACGTTAGGGTCAAAGGTCCCTAGTTACGGTGAGTGGGGTGAAGCAGAAAGTGATAACGTTATCACTTGATAGTACATCATACGGCAATTTGGCATTGATGTCAAATGGCTCCAGCCCTCACAATTTTGCCGCCGAATCGACGTCCAAAAAGAGAAGGGCGTGTGGTTGCCGCCGCAAGATCGAGCCAGGCCGCTCTTCGCTGATCGGTTCGTGCAGGCAGGCCCTCACCGCTTCCGCCTTGCGCGCTTCTGGCACAAGGCACAGCATCGATCTGGCAGCCAATAGCGCCGGTATCGTGAGCGTGATGGCATGGGTAGGCACCTCGTCCAGGCTGCCAAAATGCCCTTCGCCCACCTGCTGTTTGCGGCTCGCGTCCGCCAGCTCGATCACTTTGACCCAGACAGGATCGTCGAACAGGGCAAACGGTGGATCATTAAAAGCAAGATGGCCGTTTTCGCCCAAACCTGAGGCAACCAGGTCAGCCGGGTATTGCCGCAACAACGCTTCGTATTCACGACACGCCTTCTCCACGTCGTCGGCTCGCCCCGGTACGGGATGGAATGAACGCGGCGAAATCCAATCAACAAAATGGCGTCGCAGAAAGCGAGGGAAACTGGCCTCGTGGTCCGGAGGAAGATCCAGATATTCGTCCATGTGGAAGAGGTTCACTTTCTGCCACTCGATGTCTTCCAGTTGGCGCAGCGCGCGCAGGAACGTCAGTTGCGAATTGCCGGTTGCCAGGATGACATTAGCCTCGTCTTTTTCCGCAATCGCCTCATTGATTCGTTCGCGCGCCTCCAATGCAGCTGCTTGGCCCATCTCCTCGTTGCTGCCATAAATGGCAACGGGCAGCTGTTCATACTTCGCCGTCGATATAGTTGTTGTCTCACTCATGTATCACCATTGTCACCTAAGCCGAGGTGGCCGCCGGCTATCCAGCGACCCCTGACCATAACGCACCAGATGGATAAGTCGTCGTCCAAGATGACCACGTCCGCATCTTTGCCGGCATGCAGGCTGCCCTTACGCCCGGCAACCCCGATGACCCGGGCAGGCGTCAGGGAAGCCATCCGAATCGCTTCCACCAGGGGAACGCCCACCTGTTCTGTGAGCACCGCAATCATCTGGCCCAAGAACGTGGTGCTGCCGGCGAACTGGGAGCGGTCCGGCAGCATGGCCACACCGTCGTTCACTTCGCATAGTATTCCTCCCAGTTCAAAACGAGCGCCATCCGGGAATCCGGCTCCAAGCGTAGCGTCGGAGATCGCGCAGAGGCGGTCGGGGCCGATGCACTTATAAGCCAGCTTCATGAGCGTGGGCGGCAGGTGCCGGTTGTCGGCGATCATCTCCACGGTCAGCGCGTCGTAGAGCAGGGAGGCTTCCAGGAGACCCGGTTTGCGCCACGGGCCATGGCGGATCGTGCCGGATTGCCCGCTCCAAATGTGGATGATGTGGCGCAGCCCGCGCTCCATCGCAGCCTGCACGTCTTCGTCCCGGGCGCAACTATGCCCGGCAGCGGGCACAATGGCCAGACGACTGAGTCTTTCGGTCAATTCCAGCGCGCCCGGTAACTCCGGCGCATAGCTCACGATTTTGATGACCTCGTGATGTTCCAGCAGCAAATCGGCGCTACCGTCGTCGGGGTTACGAATGAAAGCCGGGTTTTGCGCCCCTCGCTGGTCATTACAGAAATAGGGGCCTTCGAGGTGAACGCCTAACAGCTCTGCTCCGGCGGACGCGCGGCCTATCCACTGGCGGCTAAACGCCAGACACGCGACTAAATCGGGGATCGCTGCCGTGATCGTCGTCGCCAGCAACGACGTGACCCCGCGCCGGGCGTTTTCCCTGCAGATCGCCGTGAACGCTTCTTCAGTTGCGTCGTTAAAGGTATGTCCCAGCGCGCCGTGGGTGTGGATGTCGATTAAACCGGGCGCGATCAGGCGTCCCTGAACGTCAATACGCCTGGTATCAACCCCAATTTCGCCGGTAGCGGCAATGGCGGCAATCTTTACGCCCTCCAGCAAGAGCGCCTTTCCCGTTACGATTTCCTTAGGCAGCACGATCCGGCCGTTGACCAGGGCGACAGGCCCGTCGTTCTCCGGTTCAGGTAGGTTGCCAATCATCGAAGTCGCCCAGTTCGAAAAGCGTATCGCTTATCTCCGCGCACAGTTCCTGGATGGCATCAAGCGAGGCGGGCAGGGGCTGCTCGGCGGGTTCTGCGTACCACAGCGTGTGCAGCCACAGACCAGACAGATACTGGGTTTGACAGAGCCACTCCAGGAACCGCGCCGCGGTGCGCGCAAAGCGAGGCTCGCCCGTATGCCGGTATAGCTCGGCGCCGGCCCACATGATCTTGCAAGAGGCGTAGTTATGCCAGCGCTCCTCCCCAAGCCGGTGAAAAAAATCGAACAGGGTGATGGCGCCCTCTAGAAACCGCCTGTCGGCCGTCTGGTCATATAGCTTGCACAAAAACTTCATCGGCTTGCCGATCAACCACGTTAACTCGCCGAGCGCGTCCGCCTCTGCGCTCAGGCAAAACTGCTTGCGGCCATAAAGCGCATTTTGATCCTCATCGCCCCATACATCGGTCATCAGGCCACTCCCGGCCTGCCAGCTCGAAAAATAGTAGCGATCGGGTTCTGGCTGAGCGTCGAGCAGCCGCAGCACAAACTCGCCTGCCCGCACCGCTTCCTCTGTTCTGCCACAAGCCAGCAGAGCCAACCCGGCTGAGGAAGTGCTGGAACTGTCCAGATAACACGGGTCGACCTTTCCCGTGGCCACGTCGAATCGTGAGTAGAAGCCACCCAACTCGGGCGATTGGAAGCGGCGGATAAAATCGAGCCCTTGTCGAGCGGCGCCATACGCGCCAAGTTTGCGCAGTCCCACAATGATCCAGCCGTTTGAGTACACGTAGCGATTGGCCGGGCTGCATTTCAGGTGCGCCCAACCCTTATCGGCGGCGTTGGTTCGAAAATCACCGTCTGCTTGTAGATATCTGCTCTGTAGAAGTTCGACGTAACGGCGAGCACGGACCGGATCGCCGAGCGCGGCGTAGAGGTAGGGCGCCTTGTAATGGGCGCTCAAGTCCTCGATCTCTGCAATTTCGTTCTCGCACCGTCGCAGCCAGCCAAGCCCTCGCTCGATTGCTTGTTGGCCTTGTTCAATCAGCGATTGCTGCATCAACTATCTCCTCAGGCGCCGGGCGCCTCGCCAGAAGCTAAACCATATCCCGCGCCACGGTGAAATCCCACGTTTTGGCAAAGACGCGCAGGCCTCCCTCATAGGCTTCGAGCACGTTGGTCACGTAAAATTTCTCCAGATCGGCCGTCATCGTGCTGTTCGTTTCAATTCGTATCTGCCACTCCCCACGCCCGACGCGCATCATTCGCTCACATTCGACGTATGCAGAGAGCGGCCGCCCTTCGATGATTCTATAGCGGTTGTAGGCCTCCGATTCGTATTCCACGCCATTGGCCCTGATGCGCCGGCTGCCTCGGTAGCCGCCGTCGACCAGCTCAAACGTGTTACAGACCGCGTCATGCGCGACGGTAAACTTGCGCTCGGCAGGACGAACTGTCTCGGCGTCGAGCGGCGGCGCCCCTTCAGGCTCGGCGAACGGCGCCAGCTCGGCATCCTCCGGTCGCGGCGCGCGCAGCGGTAAGCTCAGCCGGCTGTGCTCGCCGGCAAACAACGTCATGGTCACCGGCTCGGGGGAGGGCCAGGCCCATGGCCAGTATGTCGGCGAAATGGCCACCCGCCAGCGGTGCCCCGGCGCAAGCGAATGGGCGATACCGTTGAGCCGCACCGTCACGTCATAGCGCTTGCCCGGTTCCAACGGAGTGGGATGCTCGTGGCTCTCGCGGTGAGTCAGGTTCAGCAGCCCGCGGCTGATCAGCGTTGAAGAGCCCGTGGGGGACACGTCGCACAGGCGCACCGCTAGCAGCGCCTGCGGCCGGTCGACGGCAACGGCCAGCATAATCTCGGGAAAACCAAGAATTTCCACCGCGGCAGACGCCGGCTGCGACGTAAACGTCAGCGACCGGCCATCTTCAGCGCGCTGGTCGGGCGGCATGTCGGCCGGCGCGCCGTGACCACACCAGATGCCGGCGTCCATTCCCGCGTGCTGCAGGCCCTGATAGGTAAGCGCCGTCTCGTTCGCGGGCGCTTCGCCAAGCCCATTGCCATTCAGATAATAGCTCGCTGTGTCGATATGATCTGAAGGCCACGACGGCTCGGCCACCCAGCGGCCGGGCCACAGCGTGCAGCTGGCATCCGGCTCAATGCTTTCCTGCATCCACACGCGGAACATCGGCTCGTCCATAATGCCGGTGTCGATCCCCTTGAGCCAGTAATCCCACCAGCGCAGACACTCTTGTAGGAAGCCAATGGCGGGGCCGGGAATCCCCATTTCGGGGTAGAGGTGGGCCCAGGGGCCAATGAGTCCCTTGCGCGGACCGGGCAGCCCGGCCAGCAGGCGAAAAATAGCGTTGCTATAAGCGTCGGCCCACCCGCCCACGGCGTAAACCGGGCAGCGGATGGTGTCGTAGTTCTCGCACACGGACCCCTGCTTCCAGAACTCATCGCGCCGCTGGTGGCTCATCCATGCTTCCACAAATGGCGGCGTGCGCTGCAGGCGTTCGAACCACATCTCCCGCCAGCGGTCGCCCACGAAGCGGGGGTCGGGTGGCAGGCCATTGCGCACGAGCATCGACGACGCCCAGGGCAACTGGTCATTCCCTAGCAAACAACCCCCCATATAGTGCACGTCGTCGGCGTAGCGGTCGTCCGTTGAGCAGAGCGTGATGATTCCCTTCAGTGCTGGGGGGTTATGAGCGGCGACCTGCAGGCCATTGAATCCTCCCCACGAAATGCCGATCATCCCCACGGCGCCCGTACACCACGGTTGGCCCGCGATCCAGGAAATGACCTCCAGCGCGTCTTCTTGTTCCTGTGGCAAGTATTCGTCGAGCAGGAGCCCATCGGAATCGCCGCTGCCCCGCAGGTCCACGCGGACAGATGCATAACCGTGACCGGCAATGTACGGATGTTGCACAGCGTCGCGTGGCGTTGTGAAGTCGTTTTTGCGGTACGGGATATACTCGAGAATCGCTGGAACCGGATGCGTCGCGGCGTCCTCCGGCAACCAAATTCGCGCGGCGAGGCGTACGCCATCCGCAAGCTGTATCCAGCAGTTCTCTATTTCGCGAATCGTGTGGGGATAATCAGTTCTGACGCTCATAGGGGATCTTTTCCTCAAATTTGACAGCTTCGGCGCTTTCACCTAGAATGGCAAAAAGTTAACGTTATCATACCCTCCTCGCTCCCAACTGCGCAACTCTAAACGCTTATGACGACGCGGCCGGTCAAGACAACGATAGTGGATGTTGCCAGAGAAGCTGGCGTTTCGCCAATGACTGTGTCGCGGGCCTTGAACCGGCCGGAAATCGTCGCCGACGATACACGACACAAGATCCTGGAGGTGTGCGAGCGCCTGAACTACCGGCCCAATGCCAACGCCCGCAGCCTGCGCACCAATACGTCCCACCAGGTAGGAGTCATCATTCCTGACTGGCGCAACGCGTTCTGGATTGACGTCGTCAGCGGTATCGAAGCCGTTCTGACCGGCGCCGGTTTTCAGTTGCTGATCGCCAACAGTAATGAACAGGGTAGGCGCGAGGACTTGCAGATTGAGGCAATGTTGAGTCAATCCGTGGATGGCTTATTAATTGCGCCGTCCGATGGCGCGCCGTCCGGCGACAGCCTCTCTCGAATCGACGAGTTGCTGGCGGCAGGCATGCCCCTCGTCATTATCGACCGCCTCCCTGCCGGTATCGCGAACGTTAGTTGTGTCACGATCGATAATGAATCGGGCGCGTATAAGGCGACGCGCCACCTGCTTGACGGCGGTCATCGGCGTATCGGACTCCTGGCGGGCAATATTAACCTGGACACGGGCCAGCAGCGCGTTGACGGTTATCTTCGCGGCCTAAAAGAACGGGGCCTGGCGGTGGACGAGCAACTTATTCGCACGGCGGAAACGAATGCGGCGTTGGTGGGCAGAGAGGTGGGCTACAGCAGCACGCTAGAATTTCTAGACATGGACAATGCGCCAACGGCGTTACTCTGTACAAGCAACACGATCGCTATCGGCGCGATCGCAGCATTGCAGGAACGACGCGTACAGATACCCGAAGAGATGGCTATAGTCAGTTTCGGCGATATGGAATGGACGACGTTGTTGTCGCCTCCATTAACGGTCATCACACAGCCTACAATCGAGATGGGACGCCAGGCAGGGCTGATGCTCCTTGAATATCTTGAGGACGTACCGGAGGACGGCCATAAACGGCATCGCAAACAGCGCCGCATCGTGCTTGAACCGCAGTTAATCGTCCGCGCCTCATCTGTACGCGGTGCCGCGGCTAAAACCATCCCCGATGACTAGTCGGAAAACGTCCAGACACGGGCGCCGGATGACAGCTCGCTATTCGCAGGAGGGAATGTGACAAGTTCAACTCCAATCGGTCCTGGCCTGGATCCTGCCCTACCGTCGTCTCAGCCCGAGCCGGACGTAGCGGCGCGAGGCGAGAAAGAGGTTGAATTTCGCTCGCATTGGGGTTACGCCTGGAGCCGATTCCGCCGCGATCGTTTTGCCTTACTCGGCGGTGTCATTGCCCTGATTCTGGTCGTTTCCGCGCTCGCCGCTCCGCTCGTTGCGCCATTTGATCCCATCGAACAGTTCGCCGAGGGGTTGACCGGCGACTTTGCCATCCCGCGGGCGCCCGGCTCTGATCAATTTATTCTAGGAACCGATTCCCTCGGGCGGGACTTTCTCAGCCGCCTCATTTGGGGTGGTCGCATCAGCATTACGGTGGCCGTAGCCGCCAATATTGTGTCGATCACCATCGCCGTGATTTTAGGCGGCATCGCCGGTTATCTCGGCGGCTGGTCCGATTCGGTGATCATGCGCACGGTCGACCTTGCTCTCGGCTTTCCCGCACTTTTGCTACAGATTGCGCTTGCGACGGTTTTGCCCCCGAGCCTGTGGACGGTGATCATTGTCATTACCGTTTTCGGTTGGGTCTATCCGACACGAATCTTCCGCGGTCAGATTCTATCGCTGCGCGAAAGGCCATTTGTGGAGGCGGCCCGGGCGCTTGGCGCCGGCAGAATCCGCATCTTTGCCAAGCACTTGTTGCCGCACCTGTTGCCGACGATCATCGTTTTCTCGACACTGCGCATTCCAACCGCCATTCTCACCGAGGCCGGTCTTAGCTTCCTGGGTTTGGGTGTGCGACCACCCACGCCATCCTGGGGCAATCTCATTCTGGAAGGTACAAGATTCTATCGAACGGCGCCGTGGCTTGTTCTTTTCCCTGGTTTTCTCATCATGTTTACGATACTTAGCTTCAACCTGTTGGGTGACGGTCTCCGAGATGCATTCGATCCTCGCGAAAGCTCTCACTAGATAAAGGAGCTCAAACGTGTTTAACTTCATTATTCGCAGGTTGTTTTGGGCTATCGCCATCATCTTCGCCGCCATGACGCTCACCTTTATCCTGACCTACATGATCCCCGCCGACCCGGCCCGGCAGGTTGCGGGACCCCAGGCCACAGAGCTGGAGATCGCAAATGTGCGAGAGAGCCTGGGTCTGAACGATCCGGTTCTGGTGCAGTATTCGCGTTATTTTTGGAACATCATACACGGTGATTTCGGCCGCTCCTGGATGTTTCGCCGCCCTGTAACCGAGGCAGTGTTTGGCCGCTTGCCCGCTTCTCTTCAGCTTGGCATAGCGGCTGCGTCTGTCGAGCTGATTCTGGGCGGCGCTATTGGCGCCATATCGGCCGTGTACCGATACAAGTGGCCTGACCGGCTCAGCATGGGGATCGCGCTGGTTGCGCTCTCCCTGCCAAGCTTCTGGTTTGGCCTTGTCTTACTGTTCGTCTTCGGCTTTCTCATTCCCATCTTTCCCCTTGGCGGCTATGGCGAAGTCAAACATGTCGTTCTGCCGGCGCTGGCGGTCGGTATCCCTTATTCGGCCTGGTACGCACGCATGTTCCGCTCCAGCATCCGCGAAGTTATGAGCGAGCATTATGTGCGTGCCGTCCGGGCCAAGGGACTTTCGGGGCGTGTCGTCTTCCTGCGCCACATCCTGCCCAACGCGCTGATTCCCATCGTGACCATGTGGGGCATGGATCTGGGAAGCTTTGTCGGTGGCCTGGCGCTTGTCGAAGTCGTGTTTGGTTGGCCCGGAGTTGGCTGGCAGGCGGTCGAGGCCGCTAGAAGTCTCGATGTACCACTGGTAATGGGTTCCGTGCTCCTGGTGTCAGCGCTAATGGCCTTCGCAAACCTGGCAGTCGATATCTCCTATCGTTGGCTCGACCCACGCGTCGTTTTTGATTAGCGGCTGGCGTGCTTACAGGCAGTAGTCGCCCTGGCAGTGGTCGCCCTGTATGAAGATAATTCGCTTGCATAGCGCCTGATCATGGATCGCCTGACACCGCAAAAGTATCTCAGTCTCTATATTGATATGCGCCGCATGCGGGCGATTGAAGAGAAAGCGACCGCCCTCTATTACGAAGGGCGTACGATCGGTCGTATTTACAGCGGCCGCGGGCAGGAAGCAATCTCCGTCGGCAGCACCTATGCCCTGGCTGCGGATGACGCAGTCGCCCCCATGAACCGCGACCTGGGAACACACCTTGTACGCGGCATCACGGTGCGTGAAATCTTTTGCCAGTACCTGGGCCGGGCCAACTCGTCAAACCGCGGCAAGGATGCCGGGCTGCACATTAGCTCGCCGGAGCGCGGTGTGATGGTCAATATGATCAGTAATCTGCCGGCCTCATTGCCCGTAGCGGTCGGTATTGCCCTCGCCTTCAAAATCCGGCGCGAGCTGCGCGTTGCGCTGACCTACTTTGGAGACGGCGCCTCGAGCACCGGTGCCAGCCACGAAGGCATCAATTTCGCCGCCGTCCGGCGGCTGCCCATCGTGTTTATTTGCGAAAACAATCAGTGGGCGCTATCTACCGCCACCAGTAAGCAATTTGCTTTAGAGCACCTGGTCGAGCGCGCGGCCGGTTACGGTATTCCCGGCATACAGGTGGATGGCAACGACGTGCTGGCGGTCTATGAGACCACCGCAGAGGCGGTGGCGCGCGCCCGCGGCGGCGAAGGCCCAACATTTATCGAAGCGGTCACCATGCGCATGAAGGGTCATTCGGTCACCGATCCGGCGCAATATGTGCCGCAGTCAATGCTGGATGCCTGGGAACAAAAAGATCCCATCCGGCGCTTTGGGAACCATCTGCGCCAGGAAAATCTCCTCGACGATTCCTTAGACGAAAATATCACCGGAAAGATTTCGGCCGAGATTGACGATGCCGTCGCCTACGCCGAAGCAAGCCCTTTCCTGCCCGCCGAGGAAGCCGTCACTGACGTCTATGCCGAAGGAATTGCGACAACCTATGCGTGAACGCTCATACCGCGCCGCAATTCGTGAAGCGTTGCTGGAAGCGATGAGCGCTGATGAGCGAGTCTTTCTTCTTGGCGAAGATATCGAGTATGCCGGCGTCTATGGCGTCACGAAGGGGTTGGTCGATAAATTCGGCTGCGATCGCGTCATCGATACACCCATTGCCGAAACCGCCATCGTCGGCGGCGCGATGGGCGCCGCTTTAATGGGACTGCTGCCGGTTGTCGAAATCCAATTTGCCGATTTCATCGCAGCGGCAATGGACCAGTTAGTCAACATGGTCGCCAAATACCATTATCGAACCCGAACGCCGTTGCCCCTGGTGATTCGGGCGCCGGCCGGCGCCATCCTCTCGACACACGGCAGCACCGGCCCATTCCATTCCCAGAATCCCGAGGCGTGGTTTGCCCACACGCCCGGCTTGAAAGTAGCGTTGCCCGCCACGCCGTACGATGCCAAGGGCCTGCTACTCGCCGCGATTGCCGATATGAATCCGGTGCTGTTTCTGGAACAAAAAGCGCTATATAACGAGAAAGGGGATGTGCCGGAAGGCATTTACACAGTGCCTTTAGGACAGGCGCGCCTGGCCCGTGAGGGCAACGATCTTTCTATCATCACCTATGGCGCGATGCTGTCGCCGGCGTTGCGGGCGGCCGACCTGCTTGACGGCGAAGTAGACGTGGAGGTCCTGGATCTGCGAACCATCGTTCCCCTAGACAAAGAGGCGGTTCTGACCACCGCGCGCAAGACCGGCAAGATCCTGATCGTACACGAGGCGACGCGAACGGCCGGCTTTGGCGCCGAACTGGCTGCGCTCATCGCCGAATCAGCATTCGAATTCCTGGACGGCCCAATTATGCGCCTGTCTTCACCCGACGCCCCTGTTCCTGCCGCTCCCGAACTCGCCGGTTACTACCTGCCTGATGTGAACGAAATCGTGACCGCCGTACGGCGCTTGTCAGCCTACTAGGGCGCGGCTCATGCGCTTGCCAACCACAACTGTTGGCGTTATTGGGGTGGGGACCCGCGCTTATCTACCGGCAATGAACTCAACGACCGCTTCACGCTCTGCATGTGCGCTAACATGGCCGCAACCGCGGCGTCTGGATCGCTGGTTCTTATTCCGTCTAGAATAGCGCGATGCTCCGCGAGCGATACCTCTGCACGCCCGGGCACAACGAGAATCGAGTAGCGAGGCTCTGCCAGGGCCTGCAAGATGTTATCGGCGAGGGTTCTCAGGAAATTGTTGCCGCTGACGTCACAAAGCATGCGGTGGAAGACGCGATCCAGTTCTGTTGCCTTGTCCACCTCGCCCCGAGTAACGTGCCGCTCCATTTGTCCCAACACGCTTTCTAGCTCGTGCAAATCGTCCTCAGCCGCGCGCTGTGCGGCAAGGTATACTGCCTTGCTTTCGATCGCTTCGCGTACTTCGATGATATCCAGCATATCGCGCTGGTGATCGCTCAGCCAATTAAGGATCGGCGCCAGGAAATCTTTCTGGCGGCCATCCGAAACGATGAATGCGCCGCGTCCCGGCTGCACCTCCAGAATGCCCTGGGCTTCAAGCGTTCGCAGCGCTTCACGCACCGACGTACGACTGACTCCCAGCCGCCTGATTAGCTCGCGCTCGCTGGGCAACCGGTCGCCTATCTTAATGTGTCCACTCTCGATCAGGGATGTAATTTGCTCCACAGCAGCATCCGAGATGCGCGCAGAGCGAATGCGCTCCAACGGTAGTTCATCAGTCATAATACTTCACGCCCTTTACTTCCCACTGCTCCGCCCTCCCAGATAGACGGACGACCAGGTCACCGTCAGCTACTATATCATACTTCTGCATATCTTTCCCCTTCATCAGAAGCCCCCTCGTGCCCGTTTGCGCGCCATGTATTAACAGCCCCGACACCGGCCAGAGCAGCGGCAAGATAGAAGGCCCCTGCCAGACCCATTGTGGCGACGGCCGCAGCCAATAACAAGGGGCTGACCGCGTTCCCCAGACGAAGGATTGCGTAGCGGATGCCGAGGGCCATACCATGCCGGTCGCGAGGCATCGAAATGGTCGCCGCTGCCAGCGTAACGGGGTGCATGATGCCGTTGCCGGCCCCGAGAATGAGCGAAGCAACGAGCAGGGTCGCGTAGCCTCGTAAGAAGGGAATAAGCGTCAGAACGGGTACGCTGACGGCAAACGCCGCAATGAGCGTTTGACGCTGCCCAAGCCATCGGGCGAGACGCCCAATCTGGCTGCGAATCGCAAAACTGCTTACGGCCTGAACCGAAAAGAGGAGTCCAATTTCGGCTGTAGAATAGCCGATCGCTTCCAGATATAGAGGAAGGTAGGAGAGCCGGACATTATAAGAGAGCGCAAAAAGCAGTGTTGCACCCACTGCAAAGGGTAGGCTCGACTCGCGCCACCAGCCCTTTTTCAACGCCGTGCGTATTCGCGCCTCTCGCCCGCCGGTCGCCCGCTCCCCGAAACGTAAAACGGGAGCGCCGACGAGCGAGAAAGCAAGTATCCCGGCCGACATGGCGAAAACGGTGACCAGAGAGAAACGATCTGCCAGAGCGCCGGCGGTCGCCGGCCCGACCGATTGAGCAATGGCAATGATCGAGGCCAGCCAACCAAATGCCTGGACGCGGTCGCGAACCACACCGCTGGAGGCGACAAACGATTGGTAGGCCAGCACGCCCACAGTATGGCCCAGGCCCACCAGGGCTGTAAAGACGGCGACGAGCAAGGGGGAAGCGGCGAGGCTAAGTCCGACAAAGCCGGCGGTGCAGGTGAGGCTGGCAAACGCTGCCTGCCGCACCGGACCCACCCGGTCGGCGAGCTGACCACTCGGCGCCGCAATTAGAGCCGGTAGCAAACCGGCGAGACCCAGCATCGCGCCTACCCCGGCCGCCTCCACCCCCAGCTCCGAAAGCCTCAGCGTCACCAGGGGCTGCGAGGCGTGAACAGGAAGCTGAAAAAGGAAGAATGCGCCGTATACGAGAAGGCTGGCCTTACTCGACCGGCTCATACCATTCCGGCGGGCCTTCCGTCGTAATGCTCACGTGCGTCATGTCCTGACCGGGCGCCGCGCCATGCCAATGACGCTCGCCCGGACCGGCATACACAATATCGCCGGCCTGCACCGTAAATTCCTCAACCCCGTCTCCCACGCGCCCGACCCCCTCCAGGATCAGTAAGATCTGTTCGCCGGGATGGTCGTGCCAGAAAGTGAGCGCGCCATCCTCAAAGCGAACGACGCTCACGGCGATGCCGCCAGGCGTTTGCGCGGCGAGCTTGCGTAGAAGCTCTCCCTTCCCCGTGAACGTGTTGCTCTGATGCGATTCGCCTTCTTCATTCCGTATGACTTTCATGAGATTTCTCCAACGTCCGCAACGCCTTTACCAGACCTCGGCAAACACGCGCAGGAAATTTTCGCCCAATATTTTGCGGATGGCAGCTTCGCTGTAGCCGCGGCGCACCAGGCCGCGCGTCAGATGGCGCACCTGGCTTCGTGTTTTCAGCTCTTCCACGTAGCGATGTTTGGGCGAGGAGCCTGCAGAGGAGAGGCGCGCGTGCAGCAACGTGGCCTCCGCCGGAGTGCGCATCTCACCCGCGTCAAAACCCACTCCGACGTGGTCTTCACCGACGAGGTTGAAAATATAGTCGAGCTGATCCAAGTAATCTTCGATCGAAGCCCCCGTCTGTCCGGCCCCTTTCTTGACGATGGGCGCGTAGGCCGAAATGCCGATCACCCCACCTGTCTCCGCTACCGCTTGTAATAACTCGTCGTGCGCGTTGCGCGGCGTGTCGCACAGGGCGCGCGCGTTCGTGTGTGAGAGAATAACCGGCCGGTTGGAAATAGCGACCGCGTCCATCGACGTACGGTGCCCGGCGTGGGAAAGGTCAACCACAATCCCGCTTTCATTCATTTGGCGCACCACAGCCTGACCAAAGCGGCTAAGCCCGCCATCATTTTGCTCGGTGCAACCGCTTCCCAACAGTGTCTGCGTCTGGTAAGTGAGCTGCATCACCCTGATGCCCAGCTTTTGCCACATGTAGACTAGACCGGCGTCGTCTTCCACGGGCGCGGGGCCCTGAAAGCTAAGGATAAAGGCAAGCTGCCCGTCCTGCTTGGCCTGTCGGATATCGTCGGCCCGGTAAACGATACGGGCGCCGCCTTCCATTTCCGACACGCGGCGATGCCACGCAGCCACGGCGCGCGCCGCCTGGCCAAAGTTGTCGTCCACCCAGGCGGCGTCGGCAATCACGGCCGTAACGCCGCCCGCGTGCAGGATATCGGGATATTCCGACTTCGCCGTCATTGTGAAGCCATACATCAGGTGCGTGGGATCACGCCCGTCGATGATAATCGCTTCCTCGTGGATGCGGTCTGCCCTTTCCAATGTCCCTACGTCTTGTTGCTGTTCTGCCGGCATATCTCTCTATCTTCCTAAGAAACAATCTCCAATCTCGCCCGAACGAAGTTCGGCCAATCGCTAATCTCCAATCAATAAACCCGCGCCCCTTCAAGCTGCGGCCGCACCTCCCGCGCAAACCATTCGAGGTGCTCTTCCAGCTCCTCCAGGGCGGTAGCGCGGAACGATAGCAGGAAGTGGTCTACCCCCGCGCCGGCCAGCTCCAGGAGCCGCTCCGCCACGCGATTCGGCATGCCATGCACCACCCGGTCGTGAGCGTGGCCGTGCAGGCCGCGCGCTTCCAGATCTTCGGCCATCGCGCCCGAATCGCGGACTAGCTCCACGGTTAAGGAGAGACCGATAGGGAAGCCTTGCGGATCACGGCCTTCTGCTTGCAGCGCTTCGACGAGCAACGCCCGATCGGCGCGAATCTCGTCGGGCAGCTTGGCGGCCGGCACGTAACCATCACCCAGTGCAGCGGCGCGCCGCACGGCCGCCTCAGAATTGCCCCCTACCCAGATAGGAATATCTCCTGGCGCCGCCGGTTTGGGATAGAAACGGGCGCCCTGCAGCGTGTAGAACTCGCCGTCAAAGTCGAGCTCCGGCTGCTGCCACAGGCCGCGAATTAATTGCAGCGACTCTGTCGTCATCTTGCCCCGCTTGCGGAACAATCGCGAGCCGCTGGCGCGGAATTCACTCTCGTAACGGCCTACCCCGATGCCGGCGATAATACGTCCCGGAAAAAACGCGTGCATCGTCACCAACTGGCGCGCGAACAGCACTGGGTCTCGCAGGGGCAGAATAATTGTGGCGATGCCAAAGGTGATGTCCGGAACGAGCCCGGCAAGATGGCTCATCGTGATCAGCGGCTCGTGAAAATTCGGCTCGTCAATTTTGACTTCGTCCGGCGCAATCAGGTGGTCGTGCATCCACAGCGAATCGTAACCCAGCCGTTGGGCGAGCTGGCTCAATCTGATCAGATTTTGGGGGGTAGCCCAGGCCGGCTCGCAAAGAACGCCGGCGCAATTTGGCAGTTTGAAGCCGATTTTCATTAATATCTCTCCTTACCACTCGCAGCGATTTGGCAAATCGCCGTACATTTATCAAGTGAGCGTCGGGATCGCCGCCAGAAGTTCTCTCGTATAAGGATCGCGCGGCGCTGAGAAAATTTCTTCCACCGGCCCTACTTCCTTCAAATGGCCGTGGTGCAGCACGGCAATGCGGTCGCAGACGTAGCTCATGGTGCTGAGGTCGTGCGAGATATAGAGGATGGTCAGCCCCAGCGTTTCGCGCAGCCGGCGCAACAGCTTCAGGATGCCGGCGCGCAGCGAGACGTCGAGCATCGAAACCGGCTCGTCGGCGATGAGGACGCGCGGCTTTAGAATGATAGCGCGCGCGATGGAAATTCGTTGCCGCTGGCCGCCGCTAAGCTGGTGCGGGTAAGCCTGCAAAAACGCTTCTGCCGGCTGTAGTCCGGCCAACGCCAAAGCCTCCGTGGCGCAGGTCACAAGCTCGGCCTGCTGCCTGATACCCGCGTTGATTAACGGTTCAGAAATAGAGCGTAAGGTCGTGTGCCGTGGGTTCAGACTTTCGTATGGGTCTTGAAATATCATCTGTACCTCACGCCGGAATTGCGACCAGTCGTTCCCGCGCAAGGTAAGCATGCTGCGGCCGTCATAGTGAACCGTCCCCGACGTTGGTTGCTGTAACCCCGCCAAAACTTCGGCCAGCGTCGTCTTGCCCGAGCCGCTCTCGCCCGCCAGGCCCAGTATCTCGCCCATCATGACCTGCAGATCCACATCCACCAGCGCTTTGGCAATGAGGCGTGGCTGCTTCCACGGTAAACCTCCGCTGGCATAGAAAGTACGGCTTAGCCCGCGCACATCGTAAAGTGGTTTCGCGTCATTCATATGGCTTCCAGCGCTCCGGCCCTCGAACGGGCCCAGGTGAGCGGGATACGGGCGTCCTCGCGCATTTGCTCTGCCTGATCCAGGTAGTGGCAGGCGGCCCAATGGCCAGGCGCTCCTTCCGCCAGGGCCGGCGTATCAACGGCACAGCGCGCGGTGGCGAAGGGACAGCGCTGCACGAAACGGCAGCCTTCGAGTTTATGGATTAACTCCGGCGGCGAGCCCGGGATGGTCACCGGTTCCCAGCCACGAATGCTTCCTTTCGGCACGGCCGCGATCAGACCCATGGTGTATGGGTGCAACGGTCGCCGGATTACCTGCTCCGTCGGGCCAAACTCGACCAGCTTCCCGGCATACATTACACCCATGAGGTCACAGGTGCGCGCCACCACCGACAGATCATGCGTGATATAGATGAGCGTCAGCCCGTGTGTTTGTTTCAAATCGCGTAGCAAATTGAGAATGCGCGCCTCGACGAGTACGTCCAGAGCGGTCGTGGGTTCGTCGGCGATAATCAGCTTTGGCGACAAGGTCATGGCCAGCGCAATGGTCGCGCGCTGCTTCATGCCACCGCTGAACTGGTGTGGATAGTCGTGCAGGCGGCCGGGATCGATGCCCACCATTTTGAACAGCTCGCCGGCGCGCTCCCAGGCCGCGCTTTTAGCCATACGCTGGCGTACGACCATCGTCTCCACTAGCTGCGCGCCAACTTGGTAGACGGGGTTGAGCGAATTCATGGCGCTCTGCGGCACCATGGCAATTTCACGCCAGCGCATGTCGCGCAGTTCCGCGGGCGAAAGGCGGGCAATGTTTACCCCGTCGAAGCGGATTGAGCCCCCGCTGATCTTTCCGTTGGCCGGCAGCAAGCGTATCAGAGCTTTGGCCAGCGTCGTCTTGCCGCAGCCCGATTCGCCGACGATGCCGATGGAAGCGCCGCGCGGAAGTTGCAGCGATAGCTCAGAAACGGCCTGCACCGGGCCGCGGACGGTATCGTAGGTGACCGATAACTCTTGAATGTCCAGCAGAATGTCACTCATTAGCGCTCCCTCAGTCGTGGGTTGGCGTACTCTTCGGCCGCCTCGCCGACGAGGAATGTGGCGATGACCATGAGCACGATAGCAATGCCGGGCGGCACGACCCACCACCAGGCGTGGCGCGCGGCGCCGGAAAGGAATGCGCCGTTGAGCATCGAGCCCCAACTGATGACCAGCGGATCGCCGAGACCCAGAAAGCTGACGCTGGCTTCGGTAATCACCGCCCATCCGACGCTGATGGTCATATAAAGTAAGGAGAGCGGCAGGATATTGGGCGCGATCTGCGTATAAAGGATGCGCAGATCGCTGGCGCCGGAGACGCGCGCCGCCTTCACGAACGGCCGCGTTTTGAGGCTGAGCACCTGCGAGCGGATCACGCGCGTCGGGCTGCGCCAGAACAGCAGGATGATTGCCAGGATAATGTTCCACAGAGACGGCTCCAGCAGCGAAATCAGGATGATGATAAAGGGCACGAAGGGAATGACGTAGGCGACGTCCACCACGCGCATAATGATCTCATCTACCCATCCACCGTAGTAGCCGCTGAGCAGGCCCATGTTTGTGCCGATAATGGTCACACAGAATGCAGCCAGAAAGCCGACAATTATCGTAGCCCGCGTGCCGATGATTAGCTGCGAGAAGAGGTCACGGCCAAGATCCGTCGTACCCAGCAGGTGGCGCGACGACGGTGGCTCCATCCGCGCCGTCAGGCCCTGCTCGGTGCGGTTGATGGCCCACGGATCGTGGGTCATCAGCGCGGGGGCAGCGATTGCGATGACCAGGTAAATCAGAAGGATCGCAAAGCCAAGCTTTTGCTTTAGAGAAAGCGAGCGCAGACCCCGCCAGGCGCCGCCGACGAGGCCGTAGCCGCGGGCGGTATGCGGAACGTCTACCGCATCTATCGGCGCCACTAAGGCGCCTTCTGAGATTGTTTTCGGAGAAGCCGGCTCGTTTTTCATCAGAACGTCACCCGTGGATCGAGATAGACGTAAACCATGTCGGCCAGGGTGTTGGCGACCATGACGGCGGCGGCGATAACCATGAACATGCCCTGCGCCAGCGGGTAGTCGCGGTTCTGCGTTGCCAGCACGATCTCGCGCCCAATTCCCGGCCAGGAAAAGACATATTCGATGACGATGTTGCCGCCGACGGCCAGGCCAATGGCCACGGCTGTCGCCGTGACGATGGGCAGCAGGGCGTTACGTAGTACGTGCACAAACATGACGCGCGCCTCCGATAGGCCGCGAGCGCGCGCCAGGTCGACAAACTCTTCGCCAAACACCTCCAGCATACTTGTGCGTGTCAGCAGCATAGGCAGGCCCATATAATAGAGCGCGGCGATGAGTGTTGGGAGCGCCAGATGGTGCAGGAAGTCCGGGTTGACGAACTTCTCCAGAAAACCGTCCGCAACGTAGCCCGGCGTGCGCATGCCGCGGTGAGGAAACAGGTTCCAACGATAGGAAAAAAACATGATCGCGACCATGCCCGTCCAGAAGACGGGGGCAGAGCGGAAGAAGAGCGGTATCAGGGTGCCCCACTCACCGAAGCGGCTGTTGCGCTTCCAGGCCAGCACAACGCCGCCGATAACCCCGACGACGTAGGCGATGATCAACGAGGCGGCGGCGAGAACCACGGTGTTGGGCAGGAAGTCGCCGATGATCTCGCCGACAGGCCGGCTGTAGTAGAACGACCAGCCAAAATCACCCCGAAGCAGGTTTTGCATGTAAAGCACGTACTGCTCGTGCAGCGGACGATCAAGGCCAAAACGCTCCAAAATAGCCGCGCGCACATCTACCGTCATCGAAGGGTCCAGAAACATGGCAGTAGGATCGCCGGGCAGAAAGCGGAACATGAAGAAGATAAGTGTGGCGACGACCCAGAAGTTGAGGATAAGCGTCAGGAGTCGCCGCAGCAGGTAACGCCAATACATACACTTCCTCGCTAAGTCGTGTTGACCTCGCCGAGCCGGCTGGTGATAACCTCGACAGCGGTCTGTATGGCGATGCGAAGTGGATCATAAACCGGTACGTTCAGTTCCTCGCGCAACATTTTGGTGAGTCCCAGCGTGGGCAGCGTCATGGAGCCCAGGTAAATGGCCTCGGCGCCATCTTCGTGCAGGGCAGCCGACGCCTCGCGCACCAGCGCTTCCCGGCCGCGCTCCAGGTCGGAGACAATGGTGCGCACTGGGGTGTTCATGGAACGGATTGAGGCGATTTCAGGCTTGGTGGTAGTCTGGTCTACGAAACGGCGGGCGGCGGCCACAGCGTGTTCGTCCACCGTGACGATGGAGGTGCGCAGACCGCCGATGGCGGCGACAAAGAGCCCGGCTTCGCCGGGGCCGATGATCGGCACGCGTGCTAGCCGCCGGGCGTCATGCAGGCCGGGATCTAACGCGCCGCCTTCGATGATCGCGTCGTATTTGTCGGGGCTCAGCGTGCTGATGTGGTCGGCGACGGCGCTGATAGCGGTGTCGAAGTCGACGGCGCGGTCCAGGAATTCAGGCCCTTTGGGCGCGCTGACAAACTCGATGCGATAGCCATCGGGGACGAAGGGCGCCATTTCGGCGAGCCGCCGTTCCCGCTCGGCCTCGTTATAACCCGCGGTTGCCAGGTAGTAAACGATGGTGCGCATATACAGACTCCTTGTTACGCGGGCGTATTGGGGAGGTATTGTACCCTCCCCAATACACCGATTGGCAACGTCAGTTTCTAGTCAGTCATTACTCCGCAGGCACCGGCGGTCCGCCTTCAGGATAGTAGATGTTACCTTCGGCGTCCCAACGATAACCTGCCTCTGCCAGAATCTCGCGCGCTGTACGCACGCTGAAGTTGTAATCCTCGGCAAGCCACGTTTCCCACTCGGGGTTGTACCAAAATTGGTTGGCCGGAGCGACCATACCCTGGCCCGGCTCGCCGAAACCGCCGAGAACGGCCTCGACGACCGTCTGGTGGTCCAGCGTGTGAGCGATGGCCCGGCGAACAGCAGGGTCGTTGAATGGCGGGCGGCGGAAGTTGAAGCCCATGTAGAAGACGCCGAAGTCACGCACTTCGATGAGGCCGAGGTGCGGTGCGCCTTCGGCCGCAGCTACGTTGAGCGGGCTAATGCCACGGTCGGGCATATGCACGGTGCCGTCCATTAGCGAACCGAAGACGGCGTCGGTGCTGGCGTGGGCCACGATCAGCACCTGATCGACCTGCGGCGCACTGAAGTGGTTGGGATTCGCTTGCAGCAGGATCTCTTCGCCGCGGCGGTGATACATCATCTGGAAGGGGCCGCTGCCAATCGGCGTAGGATTCGCCCACTGGTCGGGCGATTCCAGCCCTTCCCGTTCGGCCACCCCTTCCCAGATGTGCTGCGGCAGAATGTAGATCTGGGTGAAGGTGGTGTAGAACAGCGGCGCAAACGGTTCGACCAGGTGGAAGCGCAGGGTGCGATCGTCGACAATTTCTACTTCTTCGAGGGGTGATACCGCCGCGGGGAAAAAGCCGGCCGTGCCAAATTCGGCGATGAAATCGTAACTAAACTTGACATCTTCGACGGTGACCGGCTCGCCATCGTGGAACATCAAATCATCACGCAGCAGCACGTCCACGGTAACGTCGTCTACCACCGTCCAACTTTCGGCGGCCCACGGTACGGGCACGCCATCTGGACCGATTTGGGCCAGGGTATCGTAGGTCCAGGCCAATGATTCGATCGCCGAATCGAGCGCCAGCGGGTTCGTCGTGGCGATGTCCGTGGCCCAGCCCACGCGCAGCGTCGTTTCGTCGCCGGTGGGGGTGACGCTGATCATGTTCCAAATATTCCACAAACCACGGCCCGCGACCGACGTCCAGTTTTCAAACTGCTCCTGGTTGTAGGCAAAGACCTCCTCCCGGTGGAAGAGCGTGATAGTGGGCACGTCTTCGGCGAGGATGCGTTGCGCTTCGTAGACCGCCTCCTGGCGTACCGTGTCATCCAGCGCGCTGCGCTGCGCTTCGACCACTTCGTCGTACTCCGAGTTACAGTAGCCGACGTAGTTAGGTCCTAGATCTGCAATGCCCGAGCAGTGGAACGGCCGGTAAAGTAGCTCGTCCGGGTCTAGGCGCGAGGGACGGCTCACGAAGCCGGAGACGAATGCATCCCAATCCCACGGGTCCGAGGAGGCGACGGCGTCCAGGGTCGAAAAGTCGGGGAAGCCCTGGAGCTGCACGTCAAAGCCCAGCTCCTGCCAGGCGGCGGTCATGAGCAGGGACGCTTCCCAGCGTGCAGGATCGTAGCCGGCTGACGGAGCTACGATATGGACTTCGGGAATCAGGTCGGCCTCATCGGGCGGCGGCCCTTCTTCTACGACCGGTTCTTCGGGTTCCGGCTCAGGCGTGGCGGTGATGATCACTTCCTCCACGACAGTTTCGCCCTGAACCTCGACCACGCGGGTGACGACGATTGTTTCGGGCGTCGCCTGCGGCGCCTCTGGCTGTGGCGTAGAACAGGCGGCCAGGACAACGAGCACCGTTGCCATCAGAATCGCCATGATCGACCAGATACGTGTTTGTCGTTTCATGATTGGTTCTTCTCCTATCAATCTGTACAGGGGTGGACGGAAAGAGCAAAGCTGGTGAGGATCAAGTCATAGTATGGGACTCCTGCTAAATGGTTGTCGCTTGTCAGTGTTCGTTGATCCATAGCCGCTATGCGTACATTACGCGACTCGCTTCATGAGATCGCGGACTGCGCTGTTCTTCTCCAGGTTCAGAATGGCCTCGGCGGTGTCGCGGGCTGCCTGGGTCCCGAGCAGGGGTTCAGCGAGATCTACAAACTTAGCGCAAAGGGTGTCGTCGTCGAGCGGGTAGTCCGGAGTGCCGCGCGGGTTGTCGGCGGCGCTCTGCACCAGCCGTTCACGACCGGAGCCGGCATCGCGGGAGGCAATAGAGACACGCGCGCCCGATTTCTGTGGAAAGGCGCGCTCATAGGCGGCATCGGTGGCCATGGTCACGCGCCGCGCCAGTCTGAGCACGTCCGGGTTGTGGAGGGCTTCGGGCGCGAAGGCGTCGGGCGTTAGCCGGCCGTAGTAGAGCAGAGCGGCGACGCTGAATGGTGTACTGAACTGCGCCTCAGAGCGTGACGTGGGCGCCGGTATGTTGTGGAAGGCGTCGCCCAGAAGGCTGAAGCCATCTACACGGACCTCCGCAACCTCCTGCCAGAAAACGTCGCCGCCGGCCATGAGTTCGCTCACGGCGTCCAGTGTTGAATGCAGAAAACGGCAGGCAGGGTAGGGTTTGAACTCGACCTGTTCGATGAAGAACTGCTCCCCGAGACGGTCGGTGGGCCCTTCAAGACCGCTGTAGCGCTGCCAGTCAGGACGCCAGACGAGGGTCAGGTTGTCGAGTGCAAAGGCAGGGGCGGTGAGTCCGGCGCGGGCCAGGAGCGCAGCGCGCACCCCGGCTTCCGCAGCCCAGCCCCATGCGGACTTCAACATCGGCCGCTTCTGGGCTTCGCCATGCGCCGCGCGCGCACGCGGCGATGGGGCGGTGGTGAGAGCAATGCCCAGCGCGTGTTGGATCTGCTCGACGCTGAGCTCCAAGAGCGACGCAGCGGCGCAGGCCGTGCCGAAGGTCTGCAACGTCGCGGTGTCCCAGACCCGGGTGTATCGGCCGCCTTCAGGCTGCCAATAATAGGTCAGGCGGGCGCACACGTCGTAGCCGGCCACGAGCCCGGCCAGCAGCTGGTCGGCGCGCGCGTCGACTAGCTCGGCCGTTGCCAGCGCCGCAGCGCACACGGTGGCGCCTGGGTGGCCGAGGAGCGTGTCGTCGAAGTCCAGGGCGTTAGCGGCAGTCCCGTTGGCCAGCGCCGCCGACGACGCTGGCAGTTGCCTGTTCCCGGCTACCAGCGTGGCCTGCGGCTGCCCACCCATTTCCGCCACCAGACCTGCGACGGTCTGGCCCAATTCGGTGCGCATCCCACCCACGACGCAGCCAAGGTGATCGAGCAGACAGCGCGCGGCGGCGCGGCGCGTGGCAGGAGGCAGTCCATCGTAGTGACAGTCGTGGGTGAAGGCGGCAAATGAAGTCGTCAACGACATCGTGGTTGTCTGTTCATCTAAAACGTTCAACTGCCCTGCGCTTCGTCAGAGCGCAGAACGCCGCCGCGGGCCGCGTTTTCTTTTTCGCCTTCAAAGATCTTGATCTGGACATCCTGCGCGGGGACGCCTAGAGCTTCGACGACGGCATCAGTGACGAGCCGCACGAGGCGCCGCTTCTGATCCATCGTCCTGCCGGACCACATTTCAATACGTAAAGTTGGCATCTAAACCTTCTTCCTCCAAAATTGGTAAATCACTTACGCCGAAACAATATGCAATTCTTTCGGGAACAGGCTCAACAGTTCGCAGCCGTCTTCGGTGACCACGACCACGTCTTCCAGGGCGAAGTTACCGATACGGCCGTCGGGCTTGTCCCAGAAGACGGGTTCGACGGTAAGCACCATGCCGGGCTTGACGACGACCTCGGAGCC
>JAICPS010000715.1 GCA_025929715.1 Anaerolineae bacterium
GCCCTCGAGGATTGGGCCGACGAACATCCCGACCGGGAAGCGACCATCGAAGTCGCGCGGACGATGATTACCACGCTAAGGGAAAAGCTGGGCTCAGTGGAAGACGCGGCTGAGGCGCTGCTATGGAGGGCACCCGCTCGGCGCTGGCGCCTCCCCTGGCCCGGCTGGCCAACCATCTGCGCAGTAAAAGTGTGACTGTCAAAATGCTCTTCGTTGACCACGACGTCATTGAGCGCCGAAACGTCTTGCGCCAGAACTTCACCGAACACGAGATGGGCTGTTTCAAGGCCGATGCTCTTTCCTTCCGCCTCAACGCCACCTTTGGCCTGGATATCATGGCCGTTCCTGCCGCCTTTTCGGTGGAGCACTTCGACGAGTGGACGGCCGGCTGCGACCCTCGTGCAGGTGCGAACCTGATCATCTCCGCCGTGAACAACCACGTCGCCAGAACAGCGATTGCCAGAGTTGTCCAATCTAGCAACGGCCGCTGGTATTGCCTGGACCTGGGCAATGAACAGCACTCGGGGCAGGTGTAGCTGGGGAACGTAACGAATTCAGACGAGATCAAGTTTCACAGATTGGGCCTATGCACCGGTCTTCCTTCGCCCTACGTGCAGGAGCCAGCTCTACTCGAGCCGCCACCGGACGATGACAGTTCGCTCTCCTGCGCCGACCTGACGCTGCGGGAGGAACAAAGCCCGGTCGTCAACCAGATGGCGGCGGCTATAGCGGCCGACTATGCCTACCAATTCCTGGTACGTAGGGAGCTGGTGCAGATGGCCAGTTACTTCTCCCTGGCGTCTGTGACTGTAAAAAGCGTCAGGTTGACCGAGCCGAATCTCACTTCCTGCTTTGCCCACTGATTGCCACCCGGGCGCGAAACGCGCCGGCTCTGGCGAAATTGTTCATCTGACCGTCAGCCAACAGGCTGGCGGTTTTTGTTCTCATGAAGGAGGGGTCATGCCCGCTCACGTTATCCAGTTCGCGAGGCTGGAGGAGTTTATCACCGAAGAGCTGCCCAATACAATCCGCGTCACCGCCCTCGACATCACCGAGTCCACCTCGTCTCAGATCCCGGGCCTGCGCCTCGCGGGCATCGGCGTGCACGTGCGCACCATCAACGCCGAAGGCCACGTCCTGGCCTGCTATCTCCCGGTGGCCAGCGTGCAGATTTAGGAAGCCGTGCCCCGTAGTTCAGATCCCACCCGGCAGGCGTACGACGCCGCATGGGAGAAAGCTGAGTCGCTCAAGGAGCTTGTGGCTTCGTTTGGGGTCGAGCCACTGACGGGTGCCGTGCTCCCGGCCGATGGCAGCGCCCTCATGCAGCAGCTTGCGGCAGCCATTTCAGCCCTTTCGCAAGACGAAGACCAGGAAGCGGCGTCCGCACTGGAGGCCAGCGCGGGTCAGGTTCGCACTCTCTACACCGCCCTCATCTTCGCCTTACCCTTGCTGGCGTCGATGGCCAGCGGCGAGAAGGTCAAACCCTATCAGGCGCTGCTGGCCCGCTTCCCGCCGAGCAGGCCCGCTGGGCGCTGGCGCAGGCCGACGGAGGGTGACGACGATGGCCACGCAGCTTTCTCTCGCTTACGCTCAGGAACCATGACTGACCCAACCGCGCCGGCGCATTCGCGACCAGCCAGCCGCCGACCGACCGCTCTACCGTATGGAGCAGCACGACAGCGGCGCTGGAGCTGAGCCGCCGGCTGCAGCTACCGGACGGCGAGGAGCCTACCCGCATCACCTGCCCCACGGATGCTGTGGCGCTGCTGACGCCGGCCATGGCCGCGCTAGAGCAGGAAGCGCTGCGGGTGATGCTGCTGGACACGCGCAACGGGGTCATGGGCGTCCGCTCCATTTATAAAGGTAGCCTCAACACCAGCGTGGTGCGCATCGGCGAAATCTTTCACCCGGCCATCGAAGATACGTGTGACAAATTTATGTCGACTGACACGACGAAAGTGTACCTCCTATATTACAAGGCAGCAACGAGTATAGTAATCAGTAGAGGAGGTGCCTAATGCGGCATAAGAATCAAGCGTTCAACGTTCCTGTAGACACGGCGGCGGTGGCTCAA
>JAICPS010000557.1 GCA_025929715.1 Anaerolineae bacterium
CACGTCCGGCACGCCCAGGCCGGTCCATCTAGACCTGTTAGGGCACAGCGGGCGCAACATGGAAGCGGCCGAAGCAGCGCTGCCCGTTGTGCTTGAAGAAGCACACGCGCGCTATCCGGCTTACCGGCCAGAGCCGGCAGACGCCGAAATCAAACGGGCCATTCGCGCCATCACCGGTGCACAACGCCCGGTGATTGTTGCCGGCGGCGGCGTGCGCATCTCTTCGGCTGCCGCCGAAGTCGTTGCCCTGGCAGAGAAGCTGTCCGTCCCCGTCGCTACCTCCGTCAACGGCAAAGGGACAATTACCGAGAGCCATCCCCTCAGCGTGGGCGTCGTCGGCTCCTATTCCGTGCGCTCGGCCAACCAGGTCGTATCCGAAGCAGATCTGGTGATCTACATTGGCAGCAATACCGGCGACCAGGTCACCCATAGCTGGCAGGTACCCCGGGCCGGGACCTCGGTCGTACAGATTGACATCAATCCGGCCGAGATTGGGCGCAGCTATGCCGGCGCTGTGGGCGTTGTCGGCGACGCCAAAGTAGCCGTCGCAAAGCTAACTACGGCGCTGGAAGGCGCGTCGACAAACGAGGCGTGGTTGCAGCGCGTCCACGCGCTGGTCGGTGCCTGGCGCGACGAGGTAGAACCGTTGCGCCACTCAGACGCCGTCCCCATCCGTCCGGAACGGCTCTGCAAAGAGTTGGGCGACGTACTACCCGATAACGCCGTGCTCGTCGCCGACACCGGCTATTCCGCTATCTGGACGGCCACGATGGTCCATCTCAACCATCCTCAACAGACATACTTGCGAGCGGCCGGTTCTTTAGGCTGGGCTTTCCCGGCCGCCATTGGTGTGAAATGCGCCGTGCCAGACCGGCCCGTGATCTGCTTCTGCGGCGACGGTGGTTTCTGGTATCATCTCAGCGAACTCGAGACCGCGCGCCGCCACAACATCGATACGGTGACCATCATTAACAACAACGGCGGCCTGGCCCAGGGAATCGATGACGTTCACGGCGTCTATGGCGAAAGCTCCGGCAATCCGCAGGAGCTTTACCGCTTCGAACCGGTCAATTTCGCCCGCCTGGCCCAGGAGATGGGCTGTTCAGGCATTCGCGTGGAACGTCCTGACGAAATTAGCAGCGCGATTCAACAGGCGTTGGAAGCGGAGTCACCGACCGTCATCGAAGTGTTGACCGGTCTAGAGTACAGGGCGCCCAAACCCTGGGCGCCACCTGGTGACGTAGCATAGGCAGCTTGCCTGTTCCCGACGCAAGCCCCAGCGCCACGATCCCCATATCTACCCGAGTCTAATCCCGATCTAATGGGCGGAATGGATCATGTTAGACAGGATTGCCAGCACGGTAGCCTTGCCGTCTGGATCTCTCCTGTTACTTGTAGCTCTTGTAACCGCAGACGTCTACCGCACACAAGCAATGGAGCGATATAATGCCACATTTCACCTGCAACATGGGTGAGACCGGTCAGCCCTTTCCCCACTTCTGGGAGCACACCGTCGGCAGCGGCTATGCGCCGCTGGCGTTGCGGGCCGATTGGCAGGCGCAACTAAAGCAATGCCACCACGAGCTTGGGTTCCGCCACGTTCGTTTTCACGGGATACTTCACGACGACATAGGTACGCTTATCACACATGCCGGCGAGCTGCTCTATTCCTTCTTCAACGCCGACCAGATTATGGATTTCCTGCTCTCCATCGGCATGCGTCCCTTCGTCGAATTGAGCTTCATGCCGTGGACCCTGGCGTCCGGCAACAAAACCGTCTTCAGCTATCGAGGCAACGTCACGCCGCCCAAAGATTACGAAGCCTGGGCAACGCTCATTCGCAAGCTCGTAGAACACTGGGTCGAGCGTTACGGTCTGCAAGAGGCACGCCACTGGTATTTTGAGGTCTGGAATGAGCCCAATCTCCATCACTTCTGGACCGGCTCCCAGGCCGACTACTTTAACTTGTACCGCCACACCGTTAATGCCATCAAAGGCATCGACGAATCGCTGGTGGTTGGTGGTCCGGCAACGGCGCAAAATGAGTGGATTGCAGAGTTTCTGGAATTTTGCCAACATAATCAACTGCCCGCCGATTTTGTCAGCACGCATTATTACCCCACGGATGCCTTCGGTAAAATCGGCTCCGACACCGAAACTCAACTGGCCAACGCGCCGCCCGGCGTCATGTGCGACCGGGCACAGGAAGCGCATCGGCATGCCGGCGGACGTCCCCTTTTCTACACTGAATGGAACGTCTCCTCCAATCCGCGCCACGATCTGCACGATAAGTCCTTCGCCGCCGCCTTCGCCACGCGCATCCTCATGAACCTGGACGACTTGGTTCAGGGCTACAGTTTCTGGACGTTCAGTGACATCTTTACCGAAAACTACTTTCCCTCCATTCCCTTTCATGGCGGCTTCGGCCTGCTGAACCTCCACGGCATTGCTAAGCCGGTTTATCGAGCTTTCGAGCTACTGCACCGTTTGGGAGACGAGAGGCTGGAGGTCGACGGATCGCACGAGACGGTCGATACTTGGGTCATCCGTGGGAAAAATAGCGCCATAATTCTCATTATCAATCACGCACAACCCCGCCACGAGATTCAAACAGAGCAAGTCGGCATCCACCTCCTCCACGCCCCGGAACCCGAGCAGGTCATGATTGAGCGGATTGACGAAGATCATGCCAACCCGCGCCGGCTCTGGGTAGAGATGGGCGAGCCAAAGTACCCTACGCCATCCCAGGTGCAGCAGCTTCAAGACGCCTCTCGCCTGGCCGCCGAACCTCACTCCTGGCAGTATGAGCAACAAACGCTTCAACTCGACTGCCAGATACCGCCTCAAGGCGTGGCTGCTATCACCGTGCGCTTCCGGCCCCAACCATGAGCTCGGGCCGGTCTCCTATGGCCGTCTTCGGCCCCTGCGCCCGCATCGAGACAGATGGCACGGTCAGGAATCCGGCCACAGAACTGCGAAAGTTTCTTATCTAGAGTACGCAACGACCATGACCGAACCACCCGACGACAAAGAGATGTTGGACCACCTTCAGTGGGAAACCTTTGAATATTTCCTAAAGGAAAACAACCCGGACAACGGTCTTATCGCCGATAAGACGCATCCGCACTGGCCGGCCAGCATCGCCG